>NZ_KV796440.1:0-41649 GCF_001809185.1 Corynebacterium sp. HMSC072G08 | reverse complement strand
CTAATCAATGCACTCTAAAACCGGAAGAGCCATCATTGCGGCAAACGGGCCGGGGCCAATCCCGCCGAGGTGGACGACGGTGATGCCGGTGAGGGGGAGCATAGAGACCTGCCTTGATAAAAATAACGGTACGATTTTGGAAGAAATCGTACCGTTAGGTGGCGAAGGTCACAAAGGTATTACTCCCACGGTTCGATGGGATTGCCCTGCCACACGGTGCCCGCAGGGACGCGGTCGCCGCGCATGACAAGCGAGCCGGGACCCACCGTCGCGCTACGGCCTACCGATGCCGCCGGCAGCGCCACCGAGTGCGCCGCGAGCGTCGCACCGGCGCCGAGGGTGACGGTGTCGAGGCTCATGACGCGGTCCTGGAAGAGATGGGTTTGAACCACCGTTCCGGGGCCCACGGAGGCGCCGTCGCCCACCGTGATGAGGTCGGTCTCCGGGAACCAGTAGGACTCGATCCATGCGCCGCGGCCGATGCGCACGCCGAGTGCGCGCAGCGCCATATTCATCGAGCCCGTGCCGCCCGCGTGCTGGAAGAACCAGGGGGCGGCGACGGATTCGACGAAGGCGTCCTGGAGCTCGTTGAGCCACACGAACGAGGACCACAGTGGGTGGTCGCCCGGCACGTGGCGGCCGACGCAGATCCACTTCACGGCCACGGTGATGGCCACGCCCACCGCGCCGGCGGCCATGAGCAGCAGGCCAGAGACGAGCCACGCAACCGCCAGGCCATAGGCGTCGAGCAGCCACAGGAGGCCGCCGAGGACTGCGGCGAGCAGCATCGCGGAGGTCATCGGCGCGAGGAGACGGAGGGTTTCTACCGCGCCGCGCGCGATCTTGACGCCCAGGCCCGGGCTATAGGTGAGGGCCTCGCCGCCGTCGACGTGCGCCTCGACGCGGCGCATGCGCTCCGGCGGGGAGCCCCACCAGTTGGAACCGGCTTTGGACTTCTTCGGCGTCGAAGAGAGTACGGCCACGAGCGAATTCTTGCCCAGCTTGCGGCCGGGGCCCGTGATGCCGGAGTTGCCCACAAACGAGCGCTTGCCCACCTTAGTCTCGCCGGTGAGCAGCCAGCCGCCGCCGAGCTCGTAACCGCCCACGAGCGTGTCATCCGCGAGGAACGCGCCGTCCTTGACCTCGGTGAGCTTCGGAATCATGACGGCGGTGGAAATTTCAGCGTCGCGGCCAATGCGTGCGCCGAGCGAGCGCAGCCAGCCCGGCGTGAGCTGGGAGGCGTAGAGCGGGAAGAGCGTCGTGCGGGCTTCATCCATGAGCCTTTCGATGCCCCAGGCGCGCCAGCCAGCCGCCGAGCGCACCGGCGCCACGCCGGGCTTGAGTCCCAGCTGCAGGAAGCGCACGCCCAGCCACGTTTGTGCCATGAAGAACGCGAAGGCGGCCAGGGCGCCGACGGGTGCGAAGAGCAGTCCGCCCACGTAGGGGTTGCCGCCGGTGAGCTGGATGAGCGCCACGGTCGCGGCGGCACCCACGGCAAGCGCCATGAGCGGCTGCAGCGCGAGCAGGAACGAGGTGACGCCATAGATGGCGACCCAGTGGCTGCGGCGGCGCGGGTGCTCATCAGGGAAGCGGTGCTTGGAGCGGCCTACCTTTGCCGCGGGCGAACCGGACCAGCGTTGGCCAGACTTGACCTTCTTCGCGCCCGTCACGGTGGATCCGGCCTCGATGTGGGCATCGTTGCCGACGCGCGTGCCAGGCAGCAGCGTGGAGCGCGCGCCGACGCGGGCGTTCTTGCCTACCTCGATGGCACCCACGCGCAAAATGTCGCCGTCGAGCCAGTAGCCGGAGAGATCGACCTCCGGCTCGATGGACGCGTGCGCGCCGATGGTAAGCAGGCCCGTGACCGGCGGCAGCGAGTGGAGATCGACGCCGTGGCCGATCTTCACGCCGAGGGTGCGCGCGTAGTTATTGACCCACGTCGCACCCGCGATGGACCGCGAACCGGACGCGTCGGCCCAGCGTTCCGCCGCCCAGATGCGTAGGTGCACCGAGCCGCCGCGCGGGTACTCGCCAGGCTGAATGCCGCTCGTGATGAGTCGCGCGCCGAAGCCGCCCAGCGGAATGCGCCCGAGCGGTGTGGCGAAGACCAGCACCAAGGCGATGACGAGCCACCACGGCGACCATACGGCCCACTCGATGCCGGCGAGGACCGCCAGATTCGAACCGAGCAGCAGCCACGCGAGCCACGAGCTCGCGGCGAGCGTCATGACGGGAATCTGCACCAGGAACTGAATGAGGCGCGTGGTCCACCTCACCCGCGCGACGTGACGCTGGCGCGTCACGGACGAGGCGGACGGAGAGGCGGCATCGATAAGCTCGGCGAGCGCGCCCAGACGCGGGTGATCGTAGAGGTCACGCACGGACGTGGTGGGGTAGCGGTCGCGAATGCGGCCCACGAGGGTGGCCGCGGCGAGCGACGTGCCGCCCAGCGTGAAGAAGTCCGCGTTCGCGTCTTCGACGGAAACGCCGAGGACCTCGACGAAGAGCTGCGCGAGCCACGCCTCGGTGTCGGTGAGGCCCACGGCCTCGACGCCCACGCCAGGTAGCGGCCACGGCAGCGCCTTTTTGTCGACCTTGCCGGAGGTGCGCACGGGCAGCTCGTCCATGACGCACAGGCGCGGGACGAGGGCGGCGGGCATGGACTCGGCGAGGCGCTCGCGCGCAGCGTTCTCATCGAAGCCGGCGTCCGGGTCATCGAGCGAGACATAGCCCACGAGGACCTTCTCGCCGCCAGCCGTGGACTGCACCGCGACGGCCGAGTTGTAGACATTCGGCAGGGCCGCGACGTTGGCCTCGACCTCGCCGAGCTCGATGCGGCGGCCGCCGATCTTCACCTGGTCGTCGACGCGACCCACGAAGTACAAGCCGTCCTCTTCGAGGCGCACGTGGTCGCCCGAGCGGTATGCGCGCTCCCACGCCATGGACTCGAGCGGCGCGTACTTTTCGGCGTCCTTGACCGGGTCGAGGTAGCGCGCAAGACCCACGCCGGCGATGACGAGCTCGCCCACCTGGCCCATCTGTACGGGAAACCCCTCGGTATCCACGACCGCCAGGTCCCAGCCGCGCAAAGGCTTCCCGATGCCCACTGGCTGGCCAGGCAGGAGCCTCGCCGCCGAGGACACGACGGTGGCCTCCGTGGGGCCGTAGGTATTCCACATCTCGCGGTCCTCGGTCGCCAGGCGGTCGACGAGCTCTTGCGAACAGGCTTCGCCGCCGACGATGAGCAGGCGCACGTGGTCGAGGGCCTCTGCGGGCCACAGACCCGCGAGGGTCGGGACGGTGGAGACCACCGTGATGTCGCGGCGGATGAGCCAGGGGCCGAGATCCATGCCGGAGCGCACGAGCGAGCGTGGCGCCGGGACAAGGCAGCCGCCGTGGCCCCATGCGAGCCACATTTCCTCACAGCTCGCGTCGAAGGCGACGGACAGGCCCGCAAGCACGCGGTCATCTGGTCCTAGGGGACCACCAGGGTGGTCCGCTAGAAAAATCGAAGCCTCAGCGTCCACGAACGCGGCGGCGGAGCGGTGGCTCACAGCCACGCCCTTCGGCTTGCCCGTCGAGCCCGAGGTGAAGATGATCCACGCGTCATCCTCAGGGCGCGGCTCGCCGGCCGCGTGCGCGTCCGGAGTTAAACGACGGAAGCCCTCGTCGGTGAAGATGCCGTCAATGGCGGCCTCGCCGAAGACCATCTCGGCGCGCTCGTCCGGATCGTCTGCGTCGACAGGCACGTAGGCGGCGCCCGCGAAGAGCGTCGCCAAAATCGCGAGGTAGAGTTCCTTCTTACCCGAGGTCATGCGCACGCCGATGCGATGGCCGCGCCCAATCCCCTGGGCCGAAAGTTCGGCGGCCCAGGCGGTGGCATCGGCAAGCAATTCGGCGTAGGTGAGGACCTCGCCGTCATCAATGGCTGCGGCGTCGGGGTAGAGCCCAGCCGTGGTGCGGACGATGTCGACGAGCGTGCGGGGCGGGGCGGCCTCCTCGCGCAGGAGATAGGACTCGGGCACATGAATAATCCCCGCTCCGGGCTGGTGCTCATCACGGGGATCTTCGGGCAACGCGTGGCGCGGCTCCATTTAGGAATCGTCCTCCCCCGCCGAGATGATGGAGGTCGCGAGCTTGCGCAGGTGCTTGAGCTGCTTATTTGTGGAGGCGTCGAGCGCCTCGTCCTCGGCAGCCGTGACGAGCTCTGCGAGCTGGCCGTGGGCCTTCGTGCCCTTCTTCGTGGAGGCGACGATTTGGCGGCGGCGATCGCGGGGGTCGCGCTCGCGCTTGGCCCAGCCACGTTGCTCGAGGGCGTCGATGAGGCGCACCATGTCCGAGGCGTCGATAGCCAGCGTGTCAGACAGGTGAGACTGGCTCGCCGCGGACTCCTCGACGAGGCACGTGAGTACCCAAAATTCGCGCAGAGTCGTCTCCTGCGAATTCAGCTGAGCCTCGACCATATCGCGGACGCGGCGGCGAAGGCGCTCGAGCTGAAACGACGGGGACTCCAGCAGAGCGGTAGGAATCGGGTGGGTTTTCGTGGAAGACATACCACCATACTAAGCCCAAATGATGGGTTGAAGCCAATTATTCGGCGGCGCTACTCCGTAGGCAGACCCTGGCTAACCCAAGCATTCGTGCCGCCTGCGACGTTGATTGCGTCCCAGCCGAGCGCCTGCTCGAGGTACTCCGCCACCTGCGCCGAGCGGCCGCCTGCCGCGCAAATGACGTAGATGTCCTTGTCTGGATCGATCTCTGCGTAGCGCTGCGGCACCTCGCCCATTGGAATGTGGGTGGCACCCGCGGCATGGACCTGGTTCCACTCGTCGTTTTCGCGGACATCGATAAGCTGCGCGCCTTGCGGCACGTCCTTCGGTTCTACTTCTTTCATGCGAGCCAGCCTACCTTTTCCTGTGAATGCTCGGTTCAGACTTGCGGGTAGTGTCCGATCGGGCTTAAGCAAAAAATTATGTACCGCCGTTCCTTTTGCCCGTGACCGGCCTTGCCAGCGCGACGACAACAACGACGTCTACTACTGTTCTTCGCCGCAGGCAGCGGACATCGAGACGCTCGGCATCTACGTTCTCGCCGCCGCGTGGAAGGATGGCGCCCCGGATTGGTCTTACAAGGTCATCATCCCGGGGAGCACGCCGGGCTCGCTTCCCAGACAGCCCCCACGTCCTCTAGCTACGACTCCTCCGAGGCAGCACCCAACTGGCGTATCCACACCGGTATCAAACAAGGCGACACCGCGGCGACGACCGAGATGAACCTGGCACTCGCCCTTGGCATGATGGACCGCAACGTCGAGTTCGAGACCGTCTGGGGCCAAGGCCATACGATGGCGACTCCAATTCCATTGAGTGGGTGGGCTCCCTTTAGTCGCGGGCCGTTCCTTGCGAAAACACCACCCAAAATTCTTGTGGCAAAAGGATTTTCGCAAGGAACTCACACAAACGTCCTGGTTCCTTGCGAAAATCAGAAACTTCCTTGCCATTTAGAATGAATTTTCGCAACGAACTGGAAGACTTGCACTGCGAGGCCGTCGGAATCCAGTTATTGTGCAGTGGCAACTGAAAAATCTCGGGGGAGGAATACATGCAACGCCACCGTATTGCTAAAGGATTTTACGTCGACAACGAACTCACTCCAGCTATAGTCGCCCAGGCCATTGCCGAGAAATATCCGACGGCGGTTTTCACAGGCCGAACCGCTGCGCAGATTTATGCGCAACAACCGCTTACGTTTCCGCTCGATGTAGCAACACCACGGTTGATGGCAAAGTCGGACTACTATGTCGCCCACCGCACGACGGTCCTCAACGCACACGATTTCCTTGGCCACAGAGTCCATACGCCGGTGCTCGCCACGCGCGTCATGGAGAAGCCGGAAGCACACGCGCTGCTGGAGAAGGTGTACGCAGGCCGCACCGGGCGGGACCGGCTCGAGCGGCACCTGAGCTACGTGGGCACGCTGCCCAAGAAGTGCCGCGTGTTCCTTAAAACGGCCGCGTTGTTTACGGACTCCGGCGCGGAAATCACGGTGGCGCACGCCCTTAAAGCGCGTGGGCTCGAGGTGGAGAGCAACGTCCAGATTGGCCCGTACTTCTGGGACCTCGTGCTGCCCAAGGAAAAGATCGCCATCGAGATCAACGGCTTCGACTTCCACAAAGACCGCCAAGCCGTGGTGCGTGACCACTGGAAGAATAATGACGCGGTCCTGCGCGGCTGGACGACGCTGCGGTATACAGGCAGCTGCGTCGCGCACCACCTCGACGAGATTGTGGAGCAGGTCTCCACGGCTCGCACACCGAATTGGAACGCGTGGGCGCATAAGCTCGCGAGCGCGTGGCACGTCGTATTTCGAGGCTTCGACGGGCCGATCCGCGACTACTAAAACGCGAAAACCCCGCTCCAAGGAGCGGGGTAAGAGCGAAGATTTACTTGTGGCGCTCGATAGCTTCCTGCAGGATCTTCTCAGCCTCGGCCTTGTCGCCCCAGCCGGAGCCGGTGACTTCCTTGTTGGGCTCCAGGTCCTTGTAGTGGACGAAGAAGTGCTCGATCTCGTCCTTGATGGACTGCTCAACATCGTTGATGTCCTGGTAGCGCTTCCAGCGCGGGTCGTCGATGACGCAGAGGAGCTTGTCGTCGCCGCCAGCCTCGTCCGTCATCTTGAATACGCCGAGGATGCGAGCCTCTACGATAACGCCCGGGAACACCGGCTCCGGGAGGATGACGAGGGCGTCGAGCGGGTCGCCGTCTTCGCCGAGGGTCTGGTCGATGAAGCCGTAGTCAGCCGGGTAGGCCATCGGGGTAAACAGGTAGCGGTCGAGGTAAACCTTGCCGGTCTCGTGGTCGACCTCGTACTTGTTACGGGAGCCCTTAGGGATCTCGACGGTGACTTCAACGTTCACGGTTGTCCTCCATGTCAGTAGTGGTTAGCGTTTGCTGCTCACATCATACCCGCTAGGGTTAAGGCAATGAGTACAAAGCGTGTGTGGTGGTGGTCCGCAGCCGGCGTCGTGGCTGTGGCCGTGGCGGCGACGGCGGCGACCGGTGTGGCGGTCCAGCGCACCTACGGGGACCTGGATCACGGCCAGGCCTTTGAGGCGCCGGCGCCGGCGAATCCGCTCCAGCCCGCCCAGCCTGCCGATGCCCCTTTGGGCGACGTCGCAGGCCGCCTCACCGAGCTTGCGCGCGATAACGAGGCTTTGGGTAACTTCGGCGGCCAGGTCATCGACACAGCGACGGGGGAGGTCGTGTGGGACCAGGACGGGGCTAAGGCGCTGCTTCCGGCGTCGAGCACGAAGGTGCTCACGCTCGCGGCGGCGACGTGGGAGCTGGGCGAGGATGACCGGATTACGACGGAGATCGTGCGCGGAGACAATAACGCGGTCATCATCAAGGCCGCGGGCGACGTGTGGCTCACGCTCGCGCAACTCGACGCCGCGGCCGCGCAGATCAAGGAAGCCATGCCCGAGGTGAGCGGGGTGTTCATCGACACACGCGCGTGGGCCGGCGACGATCAGGCGAAGGGGTGGGATCCGGAGAATGTCGATGGCGGCTTCGTCGCGCCGATGCAGCCGGCCATGGTTTTCGGCGGACGCCTGGGCGCGGCGACGGGCGACGTGCCGCGCAGCCACACTCCGGCGCTCGACGTGGCGAACCTGCTGGCCAAGCGCCTGGGCGTGACGACGGTGGGCATGAGCGAGGCTCCCGATGCCGCCACACCCGTCGCGACCATCGAGTCCGAGCCGCTGTCCGTGCGCGCCGAGGAGGCCGGGAAGGACTCGGATAACGTCATGGCCGAGGCTATCGGCCGCGAACTCGCCGTCGCGCGCGGCAAGGAGGCATCGTTTGCGGGCGCTGCGGAGGCGACGCTCGAGGTGCTCGGCGAGCACGGCGTCGATACCTCGCAGGTCTTTATCGCGGACAACTCGGGCTTGAGCGAGGTGAACCGCATCCCGGCGGACGTGCTCGCGGGAATCATGAACCAGGCGGCGACGGAGGACGCGCTGCGCCCGCTGCTTGGCTATCTGCCGGTGGCCGGCGGCGACGGCACGCTGTACACGCGGTATACGGATCTCGCGGGACGCGGCTACGTGCGCGCGAAGACGGGCACGCTCACGGGGACCTCGGCGCTGACGGGCATCGTGCCGGGGCAGTCGGGCCATGTCTTTGCGTTTGCGTTCCTCGTCAACGACGGCGACATCCTGGCCGCGCGCGCGGCACAGGATGAGCTGGCTTCGGCTTTGCGGGAGTTCTAGTGGATCCGTTCTGGCCGCGGAAGTCGCCGCATTTCGCGCGGCTGCGCGCGGCCGTGCGGTCCGTCGCGCGTGAGCATCCGCGGCTTTCCGTGGGACTGTCGGGCGGGCCGGATTCGCTGGCGTTGGCGGCGGCACTCGCCGCGGAAAAGCGGGGCGAGATCGTTGCCGTGTGCGTCGACCATCAGCTGCAGGAGGGCTCGCGCGCGGTCTCGGAGGAGGCGGCGCGCCAGGCACGCGCGTGGGGACTCGCCGCGAAGGTCGTCGCCGTCGACGCCGGGCGCGGCGAGGCGGAGGCGCGGGTCGCGCGGTACCGAGCGCTCGCGGCCGAGGGCGTGCCGGTCTGCGTCGCGCATACCGCCGAGGACCAGGCCGAGACCCTGCTGCTCACCGCCCTGCGGGGGCAGACTGGCGGGATGGCGCCGCGCGCCGAGATCGAAGGCTGTGTGGTGCTGCGCCCGCTGCTCGAGGCGCGCCGGGCTGACACGGAGGGCGCATGCAGAGAACTTGGCGTCGAGCCGTGGCGCGACCCGCACAACGAGCGCGCGGACTTCCGGCGGGTGCGTATTCGCCGCGAAGTCCTGCCGTTGCTCGGCGACATCGTGGGCGGCGACGCCGTCGCCCCGTTGGCGCGCGCGGCCGCGCAGACGGTGGACGACGACGTGGCGTTAGATACGGCGCCGACCGATGATTGCGCCGAGCTCGCAGCCCTGCCTGCGGCGCGCCGCCGCCGCGCGATTGCCGCCTGGCTCCAGGCGTCGGGGGCGCCGGTGACGGGGTGGGGGATTGAGGGCATCGGAAAGCTGTGTACGGATTGGCATGGCCAGGGTGGCATTGCGGTGGGCGCAAGGTTGGAAGTCAGGCGCGTTGGTGGCAAACTGGCACTATTGCATCAGCTGTAAAAACCAAGGAGCCAGCCCCTCATGCATGACACCAAGGACTTTCGGGTCCCGGCTAACCCGTACGGCGACGACCTCGAAGCCGTCCTTCTCGACGAAGCGACCATCAAAGCCCGCGTGCAGGAGATGGCGGACAAGGTCTCCGCGAAGTACGCGGATAACGAGGAAGACCTCATCCTCGTGTGCGTGCTCAAGGGTGCGGTGTTCTTCCTCTCCGACTTCGCGCGTGCGCTCAGCATTCCGTCCCAGCAGGAATTCATGGCGGTGTCCTCCTACGGCAACGCGACGTCGAGCTCGGGCGTCGTGCGTATCTTGAAAGACCTCGACCGCGATATTCAGGGTAAGGACGTCCTCATCGTCGAGGACATCATCGACTCTGGTCTCACGCTCAGCTGGCTCATCCGCAACCTGCAGGGCCGCCGCCCGCGCAACCTTGACGTGGTGACGCTGCTGCGCAAGCCAGAGGTTGTCAAGGTGGAGATTGACATGTTTGACGTCGGCTTCGACATCCCCAACGAGTTTGTCGTGGGCTACGGCCTCGACTACGCGGAGCACTACCGCGACCTGCCGTTCGTGGGCACGCTGAAGCCGGAAGTATATTCGGACTAGACTCTCTTCTTAATGAAAAATTCCAGCATCGTCCGCTACGGCGCGATCGCGGGCCTCGTGCTCATCGCGCTGTACGCGTTTACGTTCTTTACTAATGACTCGCGTTCCTACATGCAGGTCGACACCTCCGTGGCGTTGACCCAATTGCAGGACAAGAATGTCGCGGAAGCCCAGATAGATGACCGCGAGCAGCAGGTTCGTCTCAAGCTGCGCGAACCCGTCACGGTCGAGGAGCGCGACGGCGTCGAAGAGGTCATCGCCAAGTACCCGGCCCGCGCCACCGAGCAGGTCTTCAACGCCGTGAAGGATTCCGGCGCGGAGAAGTACCAGACGAAGGTGACGCAGGAGTCCTTCATCGGCTCGATGATTTCTTTCATCCTGCCCATGCTCATCGTCTTCGGTCTGCTCTTCTTCTTTATGTCGCGCATGCAGGGCGGCGCCGGTGGCCTGTTCGGCATTGGCGGCTCCAAGGCCAAGGAGCTCACCAAGGACATGCCCACCAACACGTTTGAGGACGTGGCCGGTGCGGACGAGGCCGTGGAAGAGCTCATGGAGATCAAGGACTTCCTCGAGGACCCGGAACGCTACCACGCGCTCGGCGCGAAGATTCCGCGCGGCGTCCTGCTCTACGGCCCTCCGGGCACCGGTAAGACACTGCTCGCGCGCGCCGTCGCAGGCGAGGCGGGCGTGCCGTTCTTCTCCATCTCGGGCTCTGACTTCGTGGAGATGTTCGTCGGTGTCGGTGCCTCCCGCGTGCGCGACCTGTTCAAGCAGGCCAAGGCGCAGTCGCCGTGCATCGTCTTCATTGACGAGATCGACGCCGTGGGTCGTTCCCGCGGTGGCGCTAGTACCGGCGGCGGCCACGATGAGCGCGAGCAGACTTTGAACCAGCTCCTCGTGGAGATGGACGGCTTCGGCGACCGCGAAGGCGTCATCCTCATCGCGGCGACCAACCGCCCGGACGTCCTCGACCAGGCGCTGCTGCGCCCGGGCCGCTTCGACCGCCAGATCCCGGTGACCAACCCGGATCTTGCCGGCCGCGAGAAGATTCTCGAGGTCCACGCCAAAGGTAAACCTTTGGCGAAAGATGTCGACGTCAAGCAGCTGGCCAAGCGTACCGCCGGTATGTCCGGCGCGGACCTGGCGAACGTCCTCAACGAGGCGGCGCTGCTCACGGCGCGCATCGGCGGAAATGTCATTACGGCGGACGCGTTGGAAGAGGCCACGGACCGCGTGGTGGGCGGCCCGCGCCGCCAGTCCAAGATCATCTCCGAGCACGAGAAGAAGGTCACCGCGTACCACGAGGGCGGCCACACGCTCGCCGCGTGGGCGATGAAAGACATCGAGCGCGTGTATAAGGTGACCATCCTCGCGCGCGGTCGCACCGGCGGCCACGCCATGACGTCCCAGGAAGACGACAAGGGCATGTACACGCGCGACGAACTCTTCGCGCGCCTCGTCTTCGCCCTGGGCGGCCGCGCCGCGGAGGAGCTCGTCTTCGGCGCGCCTACCACGGGTGCGTCCTCGGATATCGAGAACGCCACGAAGATCGCGCGTGCCATGCTCACCGAGTACGGCTTTAGCCCGGAGCTTGGCACCGTGAAGTACGGTCAGGAACAGGGAGACCCGTTTGCCTACGGTGGGGCCGGCGGCTCCATCGAGTACTCGGACGACGTCGCCAAGCGCATCGACGAGCAGATGCACTACCTGCTCGACCGTGCACACGAACAGGCCTACGCCATCCTTGCGGAGCACCGCGATTACCTGGATAAGCTGGTGGAGCTGCTCCTCGAAAAGGAGACGCTGCGCCGCCCGGACCTCGAGGGCGTCTTCGACGGCATCGTGCCGCGCGAGTCCTTCGACGTCTTCGAGGGCGAAGACGAGCGCTTCCCGCAGCAGGCTGGCCGCGAGCCCATTAAGACTCCGGTCGAGCTTGCCGAAGAGCGCGGCGAGGTGCTGCCCAAGCGCCGCACCCTGCTCGACGCCACTCGCGCCGCACGCGAGCGCCGCCTGGCCGGCAAGGTTCTGGCCGTCGGCGACGACGAGGAATACGGCTTTAACTTCGGCCGCGACGCCGGCGATATCGTCGACGATTACACCGAGGGCACCGAGCCCGAGTCCACCCAAGAGCCGACCGAGCTTGCCGATGCCCCCGCCGCGCCGGCACCGGAGGCTCCCGCGCCCGAGGCTTCCGCTTCGGAGCCGTCCACGGTTGCCTCCGAGCCGGAGGTTGTTGAGCCTTCGGAGCCGGTGAAGCCGAGCCCGAGCACCGATAAGACGACGGAGATTCCGGTCGTGCGCGACGCCGCGCCGCGGGGTCGCCACCACAAGCCGAGCGCTGAGGACGCGCAGCCGGAAGAGACCAAGGAGCTTCCGCGCGACTGGGCACGCCCGTGGGGCAGCCAGGACGCGCCGAAGAATCCATACGCCGATGGCTCCGCGGACAGCAAGGGAGAGAAGAATGACTAATCCGGAGGCTACCGCTGGGAGCGACGCCCTGACCGAGGCCCTGACCGACGCAGCGGAGGGCGGCGCGACCCCGGACATCCCGGCGGTGCGTGCGTTCGACCAGGAGCGCGCGGAGGCCGCGGTGCGTGAGCTGCTCATTGCGGTGGGCGAAGACCCGGACCGCGAGGGTCTGCAGGAAACGCCGGCGCGAGTGGCGCGGGCGTACCGCGAGACGTTCGCGGGCCTGCATGAGGACCCGACGGCGGTGCTGGCGAAGACGTTCGCGGAGGGCCACCAGGAGCTCGTGCTCGTGCGTGATATCCCGATTTATTCGACGTGCGAGCATCACTTGCTGCCGTTCTACGGCAAGGCGCACATCGGGTACATCCCGGGCAAGGACGGCCACGTGACCGGCCTGTCGAAGCTGGCGCGTTTGGCGGATATGTACGCTAAGCGCCCGCAGGTGCAGGAGAGGCTCACGAGCCAGATTGCGAACGCGCTCATGGACAAGCTCGGCGCGCAGTCGGCCATCGTGGTCATCGAGTGCGAGCACTTGTGCATGGCGGCGCGCGGCATCCGTAAGCCGGGCTCGACCACGACGACCTCGGCGGTGCGCGGCGGCTTTAAGAAGAACGCCGCCTCGCGCGCGGAAGTGATGAGCCTTATCCGCAGTTAATCCCAGGCGGCCGGACGCGTGAGCGTGTGGCCGCTTTTTAAGTACATGCAGTGCGACGTGAATGCTTTGACAGCTTTGAACGAAAGGAAGAACATGCAGCCGGCAGCCCGCGTGAGTGATGTGAGTGTCCCGGGGAGGACGTTGGTCATGGGAATCGTCAACGTCACGGAGGACTCGTTCTCCGATGGCGGGCGATGGTTAAACCACGAGACGGCGATTGCGCACGCGCGCGAGCTCGTCGCGGCGGGCGCGGACATGATCGACGTGGGCGGTGAGTCCACGCGTCCGGGCGCGGTGCGCGTGGAGGAGCGCGACGAGATCGAGCGCGTCGTGCCGGTGATCGAGGCCCTGCATGCGGAGGGTATTCGCACGTCTGTGGACACCATGCGTGCGGCGACGGCGGCCGCGGCGGCTGCAGCGGGCGTGGATATGGTCAACGACGTCTCGGGCGGCCTCGCGGATCCGGAGATGTTCGCCGCGATGGCGGATGCGGGCCGGACGGTGTGCCTCATGCACTGGCGGACTGAGAAGTTTGGCTCCGCGGCGGGCACCGCGAACCACGGCGGGGATGTCGTGCGCGATGTGCACCAGGTCTTCGACGAACTCGTCGCGGCCGCGGTAAAGGCGGGCGTGCGCGAGGACGCGATTGTGCTCGACCCGGGTTTGGGGTTTGCGAAGAGCCCACAGGATAACTGGGCGCTGCTCCACGCGCTGCCGGAATTCCTGGACGGACCGTTCCCGTTGCTCGTGGGAGCCTCGCGCAAGCGCTTCCTCGCCGCCGTGCGTGCGGACCGCGGCGCGGAGTCCAATCCGCTGCTTGCAGACCCGGCGACGGCGGCGGTGACGGCGATTTCGGCGCACCTCGGCGCGTGGGGCGTGCGCGTCCACGAGGTGGGTGCCTCGCGCGATGCCGTGGATGTGGCGGCAGCCTGGGCGCGGGGGAAGGACTACGCGGGAGGAGAGGGGGCATCGGGAAGCTATGCGAACGGTGCGGACCACGGGACAGTAGCAACGACGGCGCTAGGAAAGGCGAAATAATGGCAGACCGTATTGAACTCACCGGCCTGGAGTGCTTCGGCTACCACGGTGTCTTTGACGAGGAGAAGCGCACGGGGCAGCCGTTTATCGTGGATATCACGTGCTGGCTCAACTTTGCGGAGGCGGCGGCGGACGATGACCTCACAAAGACCATCAATTACGCGGAGCTCGCAGAGGTCGCGGCGGAGGTCGTGGAGGGACCTGCGCGGGACCTCATCGAGACGGTCGCCACGGACGTGGCCAATGCCGCCATGCGACGCTTTGAAGAGCTTTATGCTGTAGAGGTCACCATTCATAAACCCAAGGCGCCCATCCCGCGCACGTTTGGCGATGTCGCGGTCGTGGCGCGCCGTTCCCGAAAGGGGAAGTAAAGCATGCGCGCAGTCCTGTCTATCGGGTCCAACATGGACGATCGCGTGGCGCTGCTGCGCAGCGTCTTTGACGAGTTCGCCGGCCAGATTGTGGCGGCCTCGCCGGTCTATGCCACCCCGCCGTGGGGCGTGGAGAACCAAGACGAGTTCTTGAATGCCGTGCTCATCGTCGAGGTTGAAGAAACGCCGCTCGGTCTGCTGCGTCGTGGCCAGCGCCTCGAGGCGGCGGCGGAGCGCAAGCGCATCCAGAAGTGGGGTCCGCGCACGCTGGACGTGGACATCGTGGACATCTCGTCGTTTACGTCGACGGACCCGCGCCTTGTGGTTCCGCACCCGTATGCCCGCGAGCGCGCCTTCGTGCTCGTGCCGTGGCTGGCGGCGGATCCTGATGCGACGCTGGCGGGCACCCCGCTAGACACGCTTATCGCGGATCTTGACCCAGAAGAGGTCGCTGCCATTCGTCCCTTGGGGCCCATCGAGGAGCTCTAGATGCAACGTACGTCTTTGCCTGCGCTTATTGGCACCGCCGTGTTTGTGGCGGCCGCCGTCGCCATCGTTATCCCGCGGCTCTACGGCTACATGGGAACCATCCCGCTCACCGTCTCCATCACGCTGTGGCTCATGGCCATTGTGTGCGCGGTGCTGGCGTGGCGCGTGCGCGAAGCAAAGAAGGACGATACGCACGGCATTGGGCTGGATACCTCGCAGCTCAACCCCATGACGATTACCAACTTCATGCTGCTGGGCAAGGCGTCCGCGTGGACCGGCGCCATCGTGGGCGCGGCGTATGCGGGCGTGGCCGTGTACGTCATTCCGCATGCCCACGAGCTTGTGGCTGCGGCCGAGGACGTCCCCGGTGTTCTCGCCAGCCTGCTGGGCGGCGCTGCCATGGCGGTGGCTGGCGTTGTCCTCGAACGCTACTGCGAGGTACCGCCGCCCGCGGATGGGGCGGCGGCGTAGACACCTAGCGCAGGACGTCACGCTCGGTGCGGGTGAGGACCTCGACGGCCTTGTGCTGGACCGCGTTGTGTGCCTGGAACCTGCGTCGGTGAGACGCACGACCACGAAGCGTCCGCGAATGGGGGTGCATCCCCGTGTGTGGGCACGCCCGGCTCAAGGGCACTGTGGGGGAGGAAACGCGGTAGGGTTTAAGGCTTAGGACATGCGCGTAGGCCCTGCCATCCATGCGGGTGGGGCGTGCGGGCACGAAGGACGCACACGGTAGGTTGGTGACCATGACTTCCACACAGCAGCAGGAATTCCCGGACAAAGACGGCGCGCAGTCCGCGCCCGAGTCCGGAACCGCGACCACCCGCGTACACTGGGCGCTCATTGCGCTCGTGGTCCTTGCCGTCGTTGCGACCATCTTGATGCTGATCTCGGGTTCCGCCGCAGCGATGAAGCTCGCGCTCGTCGCCGCGTTGTGGGCCGCCGTGCTGGGCTTCTTCCTCGTTACCCGCTACCGCCGCGAGGCCGCGCAACGCGAGCAGGAGCTCGTCCTGCGCGAGGAGCTCTACACTACCGAGCTGGATAAGCTCCGCGCCGAGAAGTCCGCGCTTGAGGGCACCACGCCTGGCGATTCGGAGCTGCTTGCCGATATCAAGCACGAGCTGCAACAGATCCGCACGCAGCTTGAGGAGCTCTCCGGCCGCGACTTCACCTACGAGCCGGCCGCCCTCTATGCCGAGGCCCGCCGCATTGCGGAGATTGAGTACAAGGTCGGCGCGACGGAGGAGCCCAAGGTCGCCTTCACCCAGTCTTCCGCGGGTGCGCCGTCTGCCGATGCCATCGCGGGCCGCGTCGGCACCCAGCCCAGCGCCAGCTCGCGCCACGACAACCCGCTCTCCGAGCTCATCCGCGAGCGCGAGGCCGCCGGCACCGATACTCCGACCCGTCGCCACGGTGCGCATGAGGCACCGGAGACTGCTGCTGCTTCATCTGCATCCGCATCCGCGCCTCAGGCGGACACTGCGTCGAAGCCTCAGGCCGCGTCCACGGCGTCCTTCGTTTCTGAGCAGACGCCGCACGCGCCGACGTTCTCTACGCAGCGCAGCCCCGAGTCGACCTTTAGCACCGGTTCCTTCCAGGCCGTGCGCTGGGACCAGGGCGGCGTGGACACGAACGTGACGCCGAAGGCCTCCACCACGGCGCATTCCGCGGCGAAGAAGACGGAGCCGGCCACGGCGCAGGACGCCAAGGCCGCAGACGCTGCACAGGATGCCGGGCAGGACTCAGCGCAGGACTCAGCGCAGGACGCGAAGAAGGCTGACGCTGCGGCCGCTGCGGGACGCCGTGGCCGTCGCCGCAGCGACGCTGGCCGCGAGGGCGCGGTCTCCGTGGCGGAGCTCATGGCCCAGATGAAGAAGGGGAAGTAGATGCCCGCACCGCGCATGCGGATTGGGATCTTCGGTGACTCGGCGGCGGGCCAGGAGCTAGCGGCCGGGCTGGCTGCGGCTGGGCACGCGCTCGTGCGCATTGACGCCCTCACGGATTGTGCGGAAGTCGAGGCACTCATCCTCGCTATCCACGCGACGCAGCTGCCGCGCGCTGTCGAGGCCGTGGAGACCTACATCGCGAACGGGCAGATCGTTATTCACACCGCGCTCGCCGCAGGTGTGCAGGTCCTCGACCCGTTGGAGACGCGCGGCGCCGTGGTCGTGGCGGCCGCACCCGTGAGCGTGAATCGCTGGGCCGTGACGACGCTCGATGAGCTCGGGGAGACCATCGCCGGGCTGCTGCTCGGAGAAATGGGCGCGACCGCCATCGCGAAGACCGATGCGGAGCGTGCGACGTTGGCCAGCCGGGTCGCGTATGCGAAGATGCTCGCGCGGCTCACCGCGGATGCGCGCCGGGAGGTCGAGCTCCTCATGGACGAGGAGACTCAGCCGGGCGCGGACATTGACCCTGCGGAGGTCATTGATGGCTACCGCTACATTCACGAGCCGGGTCTGCGGCGCTCCTACTTGGAGGTCGCGCGGCGCTTCGGCGAGGTCGAAGAGGCCGAGGATATTGAGATGTGGGCACTACAGGAGGAAAACAGATGAGCTTCGAATTGGGCGTGGCGACGGTCCTCGACGACGAGTCTCGGGTCGCGCTGGTTGCGCGGGCCTATAAAAAGTTGGGCAAGCCCATCGTCCTTGTCCCCCTAGGTTCCGGCATTCACGCAGGCCACGTGGCACTCGTCCGCGCGGCCAAGGCCATTCGTGGCGGCATCGTCATCGTTGCGGTGGAAACGCTGGGAGAGGGTGACCAGGAGCTGCTCGCGCGTGAAGGCGTCGACGTCGTGTGGGTCTACGCCCCGGACGCGCCGTGCACGCTTGTCCTGCCCGTCGATCACGGCCTGGAAAACACGACAGAACTCGCGACGTCGCTCACGCGTGCGCTGCGACTCATCAATGCCGTGGGCGCGACGGACGTCGTGGCGGGGGAGAAAGACTACGAGGAGCTGCTCGCGCTCAACGCGGCGCTCCGCGATCTGCACCTGGGCGTGCGCCTGCAGGGCGTGCCTACGGTCCGTATGCCGGACGGGGTGGCGATGAGCCTGCGCAACGCGGGCGTGGCCGAGGACGCGCGCGAGCAGGCGGAGGCGCTCTCGGCGGCGCTCACCGCTGGGGCCCATGCCGCGGAGCACGGCGCGGAGGCTGTCCTCGACGTGGCGCGCTCCGTGCTCGGGGCGGCCGGGGTGGAGCCCGAGTACCTCGAGGTCCGCGGCCGTGACTTGGGACCGGCGCCGGAACAGGGTGACGCCCGCCTCCTTGTCGCGGCGACCGTGGGCGGCGTGCGGCTCATCGACAACGTGGGCCTGCCGCTGGGCATCGGCTTCCGGAATCTCGAGGAATACGAGGCGCAGCAGGAAGCGCAGCGCGAGGCCGCACGCGCCGAAGAAGACCAGGCCTAGCCAGAGCTGGATTTCAGAACAACGAAGCCGTTAGATCCACGCGGATCTGACGGCTTCGTTGTCGTGAGTTTCCTCGCTACTCGGCGGCGGGGGCTGCGGCAGGCTTTGGCTGCTTGGGCGAGCGCGTGCCAAAGACGCCGAAGATGCCCAGGAGTGCGATGAGCGTGATGAGCGCGCCGGCACCGAGGAGGCCCCAGCGGATCCAGTGGATGAGGTTCGTGTGGTGGAACTTCTTGGTCTGCTCGAGGAACGCTTGGGTGTCTTCCTCGGAGATGGAGGAGTTGAACGTGAGTGCGTTCTGGGTCTCCACGCCGTCGTCCTTGGCGTAGAAGTCCTTGATGGATACGTCGAGGTCCACGATCATGCCTGAGACTTTGTCTACGTAGAAGTCACGCTGGGCGGAGTGGAAGAGGTACTCCGTGCCGTCCTCGCCGGAGAGCATGGTCTGATAGGTGTTGTACTTCTTTGCCACGTTCGTGGGCTCGATGTCCTGGTGGTAGCGATAGACGGTGCGCCCATCCATCTCCATCTCTTCTTCGAAGACGGCGGGGGCGGAGTCGCGCAGCGTCTCATCGAATACGTCGTAGGAGGTTTTCTCCGCGCCGGCGGGGAACTTCCACCACAGGCCGGTGACCGGAACGGTGCTGACGGGAGTAGCCATGGTGTGGGACACGGCGGCATCGGCAAGCGCGTCGCCAGTGAGGCGATCGATGGGGTAGGACCAGACCTGCGCGGTGATGAGGCGGTCCTTTTCCTCCTGCAGGCTCGAGCGCATCCACGACGAGCCGACGCGGAGGGTGACCTGCTCGTCATCCGCGGGCTCCTGGAGCGCGACGTGCCATTGCGCGGTGACGGGTACCTGGAGCTGGCGGCCGTCCTGGAGGAGGCGCGTGGTGGCGTTCTCGTCCGTCATTGTCCACGTCGTGTGCTTCAGATCGAGCGGCAGAGTGGGCTCGGCCTCGATGAAGGCCGGAGCGGCGAGACCGGCGGAAAGGCCGGCGACACCTACTCCGAGCAGGAGGGCGGAGGCGACGCGGGAGGTTGGCAACATGGTGTTCCATCCTAGCGGCCGGGCGGTCACGGCTGAAAGTGCCACGGCGGGCCCTGACCGGCGTGTCTTGGATCGGTTCCAGGGGGCGGTGGTATATTTCCGAAGTGCACACCGCATGAGACGGCGCGACGAGAGTCTGCGCCCCGTGCGTGAAGTGAGATGGCCGCCCCGCGCGGTCCAGTACCGCCTTGTCGCACCCATGTGTGGGGCTGGACAATAGGCGGAAATTCAACTATGCTAGTTCGTTGCGCTGGAATCATTTTCAGATGTGCGCTGACACCTTGTACAAAAACCCATTTGACAAGGTGATTTTGTGCTCTTTTCTTACAGTGATTCCACAGCAGACCAATTGCTAAATCTACCAGCGGTTTCGGGCCAATCACAGCAACGGAGTGGTTGAATCCCGGTTCCGCGTGAGGTGCTGGAAGGACCCATCTTGGCAGTCTCGCGCCAGACCAAGTCAGTGGCTAATATTCCCGGAGCCCCGAAGCGTTACTCGTTCGCGAAAATCAGCGAACCCATTTCGCTTCCGGGCCTCCTCGACGTACAAATTGATTCCTACGCCTGGCTCATTGGCACGCCCGAGTGGCGCGCCAAGCAGCAGGAGGAGCGCGGCGCCGACGCCCGCGTGACCAGCGGCCTGGAAGACATCCTGGAAGAGCTTTCGCCCATCCAGGACTACTCCGGCAATATGTCGCTGTCCCTGTCTGAGCCGCGTTTCGAGCCGGTGAAATACACCGTCGACGAATGCAAGGAAAAGGACATTAACTACTCTGCGCCGCTTTATGTGACGGCAGAGTTCATCAACAATGACACCCAGGAGATCAAGACCCAGACGGTGTTCATCGGCGATTTCCCGATGATGACGGAGAAGGGCACCTTCATCGTCAACGGCACCGAGCGTGTCATCGTCTCCCAGCTGGTGCGTTCCCCGGGCGTCTACTTCGACCGCTCCATCGATAAGTCCACGGAGCGTCCGCTCCACGCCGTCAAGGTCATCCCGTCCCGCGGTGCATGGCTCGAGTTCGACGTGGACAAGCGCGACACCGTCGGCGTCCGTATCGACCGCAAGCGTCGCCAGCCGGTGACGGTGCTGCTCAAGGCCCTGGGGTGGACCGAAGAGCAGATCCGCGAGCGCTTCGGCTTCTCCGAGCTCATGATGTCTACCCTCGAGTCCGACGGTGTGTCCAACACCGATGAGGCTCTGCTGGAGATCTACCGCAAGCAGCGCCCGGGCGAGCAGCCCACCCGCGACCTTGCGACCTCCCTGCTGGAGAACTCCTTCTTCCGTGCGAAGCGTTATGACCTCGCTAAGGTCGGCCGTTACAAGGTCAACCGCAAGCTGGGCCTGGGCGGCGACCACGACGGTCTCATGACCCTGACCGAGGAAGACATCGCTGTCACCCTCGAGTACCTCGTGCGCCTGCACGCGGGCGAGCGCGAGATGAAGGCGCCGAACGGCGAGATGATCCCTCTCCACACGGACGACATCGACCACTTCGGTAACCGTCGTCTGCGCACCGTGGGCGAGCTCATCCAGAACCAGGTTCGCGTGGGCCTGTCCCGTATGGAGCGCGTCGTGCGCGAGCGCATGACCACCCAGGATGCCGAGTCCATCACCCCTACTTCGCTGATCAACGTCCGTCCGGTCTCCGCGGCTATCCGCGAGTTCTTCGGTACCTCCCAGCTGTCGCAGTTCATGGACCACAACAACTCGCTGTCTGGTCTCACGCACAAGCGTCGCCTCTCCGCACTGGGCCCGGGCGGCCTGTCGCGTGAGCGCGCCGGCATTGAGGTCCGCGACGTTCACCCGTCGCACTACGGCCGCATGTGCCCGATCGAGACTCCCGAGGGTCCGAACATTGGCCTCATCGGCTCGCTCGCGTCGTACGCACGCGTCAACGCCTTCGGCTTCATCGAGACCCCGTACAACAAGGTCGTTGACGGCAAGATCACCGGCCAAGTCGAGTACCTCACCGCTGATGAAGAGGACCGTTACGCAATTGCGCAGGCCGAGGTCGAGCACGACGCTGACGGCACGATCACCGAAACCCGTATTGAGGTCCGCCTCAAGGACGGCGATATCGGAGTGACCGACGCTTCCGGCGTCGATTACGTGGACGTGTCCCCGCGCCAGATGGTCTCCGTTGCAACGGCCATGATTCCGTTCCTCGAGCACGACGACGCTAACCGCGCCCTCATGGGTGCGAACATGCAGCGTCAGGCTGTGCCGCTGCTGCGCTCCGAGGCCGCGTACGTCGGTACCGGCATGGAGCTGCGCGCGGCCTACGACGCGGGTGACGTCATCATCACCCCGAAGGCCGGCGTGGTCGAGAACGTCTCCGCAGACATGATCACCATCATGGATGACGAGGGTGTGCGTGACACCTACGTCCTGCGCAAGTTCGAGCGCACCAACCAGGGCACGAACTACAACCAGACCCCGCTCGTCTCCCTCGGCGACCGCGTCGAGGCAGGCCAGGTGCTGGCTGATGGTCCGGGTACCCACAACGGCGAAATGTCGCTGGGCCGCAACCTTCTCGTGGCGTTCATGCCGTGGGAAGGCCACAACTACGAGGACGCCATCATCCTCAACCAGCGCGTCGTGGAAGAGGACATCCTGACCTCTATCCACATCG
This sequence comes from Corynebacterium sp. HMSC072G08, assembly GCF_001809185.1. NCBI lineage: Bacteria > Bacillati > Actinomycetota > Actinomycetes > Mycobacteriales > Corynebacteriaceae > Corynebacterium > Corynebacterium sp. HMSC072G08. Next base: position 19,754 of record NZ_KV796440.1, on the reverse strand, counting down.
AGGAGCACGAGATCGATGCCCGCGACACCAAGCTCGGTGCCGAGGAAATCACCCGTGAAATCCCGAACGTCTCCGAGGACGTCCTGCGCGACCTCGACGACCGCGGCATCATTCGCATCGGTGCGGACGTCCGCCCGGGCGACATCCTGGTCGGTAAGGTCACCCCGAAGGGCGAGACCGAGCTCACGCCGGAAGAGCGCCTGCTGCGCGCCATCTTCGGTGAGAAGGCTCGCGAGGTCCGCGACACCTCCATGAAGGTTCCGCACGGTGAGGTAGGCAAGGTCATCGGCGTTGCTCGCTTCTCCCGCGAGGATGACGATGAGCTGGCGCCGGGCGTGAACGAGATGATCCGCGTCTACGTCGCTCAGAAGCGCAAGGTCCAGGATGGCGATAAGCTCGCCGGCCGCCACGGCAACAAGGGTGTCGTGGGCAAGATCCTGCCGCCGGAGGATATGCCGTTCATGGAGGATGGCACCCCGGTCGACATCATCCTCAACACCCACGGTGTCCCGCGTCGTATGAACATCGGCCAGGTCCTCGAGGTTCATCTCGGCTGGCTGGCACACGCTGGCTGGAAGGTCGACGTCGACGATCCGGCTAACGCTGACCTGCTGAAGAAGCTGCCGGAGGAGCTTTACGACGTTCCGCCGGAGTCGCTCACCGCAACCCCGGTCTTCGACGGTGCCTCCAACGAGGAGATCTCCCGCCTGCTGGCTTCCTCGAAGCCGAACCGTGACGGCGACGTCATGGTTGATGAGCACGGCAAGGCCCGCCTCTTCGACGGCCGCTCCGGCGAGCCGTACAAGTACCCGGTTTCCGTCGGCTACATGTACATGCTCAAGCTGCACCACCTCGTCGACGAGAAGATTCACGCTCGTTCCACCGGCCCGTACTCCATGATTACTCAGCAGCCGCTGGGTGGTAAGGCTCAGTTTGGTGGCCAGCGCTTCGGCGAGATGGAGGTGTGGGCAATGCAGGCCTACGGCGCTGCCTACACCCTGCAGGAGCTGCTCACCATCAAGTCGGATGACGTCGTCGGCCGTGTCAAGGTCTACGAAGCCATCGTCAAGGGCGACAACATCCCGGATCCGGGCATCCCGGAGTCCTTCAAGGTGTTGCTCAAGGAGCTGCAGTCGCTGTGCCTCAACGTGGAGGTCCTCTCCACCGACGGCACGCCGATGGAACTGTCCGGATCTGATGATGACGACATGGACTCGCCGTCCCTGGGCATTAACCTGTCCCGCGACGAGCGCTCCGACGCCGACAACATCGCGTAAGTTACCGCATTCTGGTCTGGCCTTAAGCTTGCCGATGCCGCCTTCCCGCTACCGCGGTAAGGCGAAAGGTTCCATAAGGAAAGGAACCCATCGGACAAGCCCGGCCGGGCGATACAAAGACACAACTTTTAAGCCATCAATTCCTCAGAAAATTTAGAGGATGAAAGGGAGACATTACGTGTTTGACGTAAATCTCTTCGACGAGCTCCGTATCGGTCTCGCCACTGCTGACGACATCCGTCGTTGGTCCAAGGGTGAGGTGAAGAAGCCGGAAACCATTAACTACCGCACCCTCAAGCCGGAGAAGGACGGCCTCTTCTGCGAGCGCATCTTCGGCCCGACTCGCGACTGGGAGTGCGCCTGCGGTAAGTACAAGCGCGTCCGTTTCAAGGGCATCATCTGCGAGCGCTGCGGCGTTGAGGTGACCAAGTCCAAGGTGCGCCGTGAGCGCATGGGCCACATTGAGCTCGCCGCTCCGGTGACCCACATCTGGTACTTCAAGGGCGTTCCGTCCCGTCTGGGCTACCTGCTCGACATCGCGCCTAAAGATCTTGAGCGCATCATCTACTTCGCTGCCAACATCATCACGTCCGTCGATGAGGAGGCTCGTCACAACGACCAGTCCACTCTCGAGGCCGAGATGCTCCTGGAGAAGAAGGAGATCGAGGACGACGTCAACTCTGAGATCGCAGAGCGCGCCGCGAAGCTCGAAGAGGACCTCGCCGAGCTCGAGGCTGCTGGCGCCAAGGCCGACGCCCGCCGCAAGGTCCAGAACGCTGCTGACAAGGACATGCAGCACATCCGCGAGGACGGCGAGCGCCAGGTCGCACGTCTCGACGAAATCTGGAACACCTTCATCAAGCTTGCCCCGAAGCAGATGATCATCGACGACACGATCTATGAGGAACTCATCGATCGTTACGAGGATTACTTCACCGGCGGCATGGGTGCTGAGGCTATCCAGACCCTCATCCGCAACTTCGACCTCGAGGCCGAGGCCGAGATCCTCCGCGAGATCATCAACAACGGCAAGGGCCAGAAGAAGGTCCGCGCCTTGAAGCGCCTCAAGGTTGTCGCCGCGTTCCTGCGTTCCGGCAACGATCCGGCCGGCATGGTCCTCGACGCTATCCCGGTCATCCCGCCGGAGCTGCGCCCGATGGTCCAGCTTGACGGTGGCCGCTTCGCGACCTCCGACTTGAACGACCTCTACCGTCGCGTCATCAACCGCAATAACCGCCTCAAGCGCATGATTGATCTTGGTGCTCCCGAGATCATCGTGAACAATGAGAAGCGCATGCTGCAGGAGTCGGTCGACGCCCTCTTCGACAACGGCCGCCGCGGCCGCCCGGTCACGGGCCCCGGTACCCGTCCGCTGAAGTCCCTGAGCGACCTGCTCAAGGGTAAGCAGGGTCGTTTCCGTCAGAACCTGCTGGGTAAGCGCGTCGACTACTCCGGTCGTTCCGTTATTATCGTCGGTCCGCAGCTCAAGCTGCACGAGTGTGGTCTGCCGAAGCTCATGGCTCTCGAGCTCTTCAAGCCTTTCGTTATGAAGCGCCTGGTGGAAAACGATTACGCGCAGAACATCAAGTCCGCCAAGCGCATGGTCGAGCGCCAGCGCCCTGAGGTGTGGGACGTCCTCGAAGAGGCCATCTCCGAGCACCCGGTCATGCTCAACCGCGCTCCGACCCTGCACCGCCTGGGTATTCAGGCCTTCGAACCGAAGCTCGTCGAGGGTAAGGCTATCCAGCTCCACCCGCTGGCCTGTGAGGCCTTCAACGCTGACTTCGACGGCGACCAGATGGCAGTCCACCTGCCGCTGTCCGCCGAGGCTCAGGCTGAGGCTCGCGTGCTCATGCTCGCTTCGAACAACATTCTGTCCCCGGCGTCCGGTAAGCCGCTGGCAATGCCGCGTCTGGACATGGTTACCGGCCTGTACTACCTCACCATGGACAAGGGCTCGGACGAGATCGGCGGCGAGGGTCGTTACACGCCGGCTACCACCGATCAGCCGGCTACCGGTGTTTTCTCCTCCTACGCTGAGGCTCTCATGGCTCGCGACCGCGGCGTCGTTGGCTTGCAGGCTCCGATCAAGGTGCGTATCTCGCACTTGCGTCCGCCGGCAGACATCGAGGCTGAGCAGTTCCCGGACGGCTGGAACAAGGGCGACACCTGGATGGCTGACACCACCATCGGTCGCATCATGTTCAACGAGCTGCTGCCGTGGAACTACCCGTACCTCGAGGGCGTCATGGTCCGTAAGGGCGGCTCCGATAACAAGGTCTTGCTCGGTGACGTCGTCAACGACCTCGCCAACAAGTACCCGATGATCACCGTTGCTCAGGTGCTGGACAAGATGAAGGACGCTGGCTTCTACTGGGCCACCCGTTCCGGCGTTACCATCACCATGGACGACGTTCTGGTCCTTCCGAACAAGCACGAGATCCTCGAGTCTTACGAGAAGGAAGCTCAGCGCATCGAGCGCAAGTACTACGAGCAGGGTGCGCTTACCGAGCGCGAGCGCTACGACCGCCTTGTCGAGCTGTGGAAGAACGCCACGGACGAGGTCGGTAACGCGGTCGAGAACCTCTACCCGGATGACAACCCGATTCCGATGATCGTGAAGTCCGGTGCTGCCGGTAACATGCGTCAGATCTGGACCCTGGCCGGTATGAAGGGCATGGTCGTGAACTCGCACGGTGACTACATCACCCGTCCGATTAAGACCTCCTTCCGCGAAGGCCTGTCCGTTCTCGAGTACTTCAACAACTCGCACGGCTCCCGTAAGGGCCTGGCCGATACCGCACTGCGTACCGCCGACTCGGGCTACCTCACCCGTCGTCTGGTCGACGTCGCGCAGGACGTCATCGTCCGCGAAGAGGACTGTGGCACCCGCCAGGGCGTTCGCGTCCCGATCGGCGAGGTTTCCGGCGACAAGGTCGTCATGCACGAGCTGTGGGAGACCTCCGCGTCTGGCCGCGTCGTTGCCTCTGACGTGAAGAACGAGGCCGGCGAGGTCATCGCCGAGGCCGGTTCTGACCTCACCGAGGAGCTCACCCAGAAGCTGCTCGACGCTGGCATCACCGACCTCAAGGTCCGCTCCGTGCTTACCTGCCAGACCCCGGCCGGTGTCTGCGCGAAGTGCTACGGCAAATCCATGGCCTCTGGCCAGCTGGTCGACATCGGCGAGGCCGTCGGCATCGTCGCCGCCCAGTCCATTGGTGAGCCGGGTACCCAGCTCACCATGCGTACGTTCCACCAGGGTGGTGTCGGTGGCGACATTACCGGTGGTCTGCCGCGTGTTCAGGAGCTCTTCGAGGCTCGTAACCCGAAGAACCGCGCCCCGATCGCTTCGGTCGACGGCACGATCTCCCTCTCTGATGAGGGCAACTTCTGGACGCTGACCATCACCCCGGACGACGGTTCGGACAATGTGGTCTACGAGAAGCTGTCGAAGCGCCAGGGCCTGGCTCAGGTCCGTCGCCCGATGGAGTCCAACCCGGACGCCATGATTGAGCGCTCTCTGCGCGATGGTGACCACGTCACCACCGGCGAGCGCCTCATGCGCGGTGCGGCTGACCCGCACGACGTCCTCGAGGTCCTCGGTCGCCGTGGTGTTGAGAAGCACCTCATCGACGAGGTTCAGGCCGTCTACCGTACGCAGGGTGTGGCCATCCACGATAAGCACATCGAGATCATCATCCGCCAGATGCTGCGTCGCGGTACCGTCATCGACGCGGGCTCCACGGAGTTCCTGCCAGGCACGCTGGTTGACCTCTCTGAGGCCAAGCAGGTCAACGCCAAGCAGGTCGCCGAGGGCGGCGAGCCCGCCCAGCTCCGTTCGGAGATCATGGGTATCACCAAGGCGTCGCTGGCCACCGAGTCCTGGCTGTCGGCCGCCTCCTTCCAGGAGACGACCCGCGTCCTCACCGACGCCGCTATCAACAAGCGCTCCGATCAGCTCATTGGCCTGAAGGAGAACGTCATCATCGGTAAGCTCATCCCGGCCGGTACCGGTATCTCGCGCTACCGCAACATCACCGTCAAGCCGACGGAGGCTGCCCGCAACGCGGCATACTCCATCCCGACGTACGGTGATTCCATCTACGGCGACGACGGGTTCGGTGAATTCACCGGCGCCTCCGTCCCGCTGGACGAGGACTTCACCTTCTAGTTCTCGCCCCAGCCCTGCCTGGCGCCACTGCCAGGCGGGCCAGCACTTCAAGCTTGGTTTGCTTTAATTTCGCGAAGCCCCGGCTTCCTTCGCCACCGCATGTGGCAGGGAAAGCCGGGGCTTTGTGCTGCGCTGTGACCGAAATAGGGCAGAATTACCATCCTTGGGAATGTCTACTCGCAATAGACATCGATAGTCGACTGATGGGCATGAAGCACTCCGCTGCCATCAAAAGCTGAAGGATGAAGCCAAACGAGGCAGTCTTGAATTTGAGGAAATCGCCCTTACTCGCCATGATGCCTACCGGGAGGGCAACACCACCCGAGCGCTCGGCAGATACCGCGAGATCGACGATGTGACAGCGAAAAAGGTCTTCGGTCAATGTGCGCAGGAACGAGGAAAGGGTGGGTGGAGATAATGGCCAAGACGTACACAGTTACCGCAGAAGGAGGCACGAGTGACGTGTGGGTGCTGGAATGCGCCGAGCTAGGAGCTGTGTCGCAGACTAAGCGACTAGCCCATGCCGCCGACGAGATCCGGGAAACCATGGCCTATTAGGCAGGAGTAAGCCCAGACGAACTCAACATCGTGGTTGAAGTCATTTTCCCCTCCAATAGCGCTGAGCTAAATCCACGCGCGGACAAGCAGCGCGAAGAAGCCGCACGGCTTACGGCTGAGGCGAAAGAAAGCACCCGTAAGCATGCTGTGGCGATGAAAGTCTGGAATGATGGTGCGCGACATGGGCGAAATTCTCAGCGTGTCCTATCAAAGGGCACAAAATCTTGCTAGCGCGTGAAGAAAAACTGTTGTCAGCTATTGCCCCATCCACGTGCTTTCGAGGGAGTGGCGGCTGTTAAGATAAAGATGTTTTCCACCCCATCGCCGGATTTGGCTAAGTGATGGGGGCAAACACCACTTAAATTTCACACGTGACACGGGTGCTCCGCGTAGGCGGGGCTGAGATGCCGCAGCAGCTAGCGAGTGACATGGACTCGCTCAGTGCTGCATCGGCGAACCGTCGAACCTGATCCGGATAATGCCGGCGATAAGGGAGGAATCATGAGCGCGACATCTGCGCCCGCAACCGCTACTACTTCGACCCCGCGCCGCTCACTGCGCTGGCGCGTGGTGGACATCATTGTCGCCACCGTGCTGGCGGTGGCCTGCGGCCTCATCTTCGTTTTCTGGAACTCTGTGGGCTACGCCTGGTACATGGCCATGGATGCCCTCACGCCGGGCCTAGGCGGCCTGGCCACGGGTATCTGGTTGATTGGCGGCGTGCTGGGCGCGCTCATCATCCGCAAGCCGGGTGCGGCTCTCTACGTTGAGGTGCTCGCGGCATCGGTCTCTGCCGTGATGGGCAGCCAATGGGGCTGGTCCACCATTTACTCGGGCCTCGCCCAAGGCATCGGCATTGAGCTTGTCCTCATCGTTTTCGCATACCGCAGATTCGGCCTGGGCATCGCCATGCTTGGCGGCGCACTCGCCGGTGTTGGCGCGTGGTGCCTTGAGTTGTTTACCTCCGGCAACCTGGCTAAGGGACCGGAGTTCCTCATCATCTACCTGGTCTGCTTGATTATCTCGGGCGCTATCCTGGCCGGCGTCGTCGGCCACCTGCTAACGCGTGCCCTGGCGGCCACGGGTGCTCTCGACCGCTTTGCTGTAGGCCGCGAAGCCCGCGCCAAGTAGCCGCGTAGTTTTTGCTTGTCTATGACGACTCAGATCACCCTGCGCGGCTTCGGGTGGACCCACGCGGGCCGCGCGACCCCCGCATTGGACGATATTGACCTCGACATCGCCCCAGGCGAGCGAGTCTTGTTGTGCGGGGATTCCGGTTCCGGTAAATCCACGCTCTTGGCTGCGCTCGCCGGCGTTCTTGGTGGCGACGAGGACGGGCAGCAAGTAGGCCACATCACGCTGAACCCGCAGACCCCGGCCGGGCTCGTTCTCCAGGATCCGGAATCGCAGGTTATTGCGGCCACTGTGGGCCGCGACGCGGCATTTGGCTGCGAGAATCTCGGCCTACCGCGCGCGGAGATATGGCCGCGCGTCGAACACGCCCTGGACCTCGTTGGCCTGGATGTGCCGCTTGACCACCCCACCCAACGCCTGTCCGGTGGACAGAAACAGCGCCTGGCGCTCGCCGGAGTCATTGCCATGGGCGCCGGGCTCATCTTGCTTGACGAGCCGACGGCCAACCTCGATCCACAGGGCGCGCGCGACGTGGTCGTGGCCGTCGAGCGGATCGTCCGTGCCACGGGAGCGACGTTGGTCGTGGTGGAACACCAGTATTCCGCGTGGTCCGGCCTGCTGGATCGCGCGGTGCGCCTGGACCGGGGGCGCATCGTCGAAGACGGCGCATACGGAGCGGTGACGGCCGCGCGCGCCGTCACCGGCTTGCCCGTCGCCGTGCCCGCCCCGGCAGATGCCGAGGCCGCGCTGTGGTCGAACAACCTTGTGACGCGTTTCGGCCCGCCCCGCAGTGTGCGTGTCCCGCAGGGGTATTCCACCGTCATCACGGGTGCGAACGGCTCTGGGAAAACCACGTGGTTGATGACCATGGCGGGCCTGCTTCCCAGCTGCGGCGGGGAGATTGGCGTGGCCGAGTCCGTGCGGCGCGGGCTGCGCGGCGAGCCTTCGACGTGGCGCTCGCGCGACCTGGCTCAGCGCCTGGGCGTCGTCTTTCAAAATCCAGAGCACCAGTTCGTCGCCCGCACCGTGGGCGAAGAGATGCGTGTCGGTCCGGGCGTGATGGGTACTTCCGATGCCGCCTCTCAATCGCGCGTGGGCGAGCTCCTCGAGCGCCTGCGGCTTACCCACCTCGTGGACGCAAACCCTTTTACTCTGTCCGGCGGAGAGAAGCGCCGGCTCTCGGTGGCTACGGCGCTCGTCGCCGCGCCGTCCGTGCTGCTGCTTGACGAGCCCACCTTCGGCCAGGATCCCACGACTTTTGCAGAGCTCGTGCGCATGTTGCGTGAGCTCGCGAACGAGGGCACGACGCTGGTCTCCATTACCCACGACCCGTTATTCTTGGCGGCGCTGGGTGACCACCGCGTGACCGTTAGCGCGCACACTGGCCAGGCGGGAGGCAGTACCCATGCCTAACCTCGTACGCGGCGTTAATCCGCTCACGCGCCTGGTGGCGACGTTCCTGGTCACCACACCGATCTTGCTGACCATTGACTGGCTCTCGGCCGCCGTGTCCGTCGCGGTGACGGTGCTTCTCGCTCCGCTGTGCGGGATGAGCTGGTCCCGGCTGGTACGCGCGGCGCTGCCGCTGTGGATCATCGCGCCGCTATCTGGGATATCCATGCTGCTCTACGGCAAGGAGGGCGGTGAGGTCTACTTCTCCTTCTGGCTGGTGACCGTCAGTGAGAATTCCGTGGGACTGGCGGGAGCCATCATGCTGCGTGTCTTTGCTGTCGCGTTGCCGGTGATTGTGCTGGCCCGCGATATCGACCCCACGGAGCTGGGCGACGGCCTCGCGCAAATCTGGCACCTTCCCTCCCGCTTTGTCATCGGCGCAGTCGCCGGCGTGCGCATGCTCACCCTGTTTAAGGATGATTGGGACTCGCTCGCTCGCGCGCGGCGTGCCCGCGGCATCGCGGACGTGGGGCGCATCCGGCACCTAGCCACCATGAGTTTTAGCCTGCTCGTCCTCGCACTGCGCCGCGGCGGCAAGCTCGCCACAGCGATGGAGGCCCGCGGCTTTGGGCGCCCAGCCCCGGGCGGCCGGGTGCGAACGTGGGCGGTGGCCTCGCACCTGCGTGCCCGCGATTGGTGGGTCATGGCCGCAGCCGTGGGGGCGGCGGCATTGCCCGTCATCATTGCGGTGGCCTGCGGAACGTGGCGTCTCTTTGGCCTCTAGCGATAGTTAAGCCGCAGCGCGCGGGGACTTAAGTCCCTTAGACTGGCAGGTACGACTTCCCTGGTGCGGCACCGCATGCCTGCGGTGGCGCGCCGTACACGCAAAGGATGGACAGCGCGAAACCTTTCGCGCGGACAACATGGACTTTGACAGTCAACTTGACCGACTTTTGACCGATACCCTCACCCTTGCGGCCTCGCGCAAGCGGCCGATGCGCCCCATGACGGTGCTCATCGACGGCCCCTCGGGCGCCGGCAAAACGTGGGCCGCGGCCTCCCTGGCCGAGCGCACGGGGTGGAGGGTCGTGCACCTCGATGAGTTCTATCCCGGCTGGCGAGGGCTGGCTGCAGGAGCCGAGATGGTGACCTCGCAGGTGCTGCGCGAACACACTCCGGGCTACTGGCGCTGGGACTGGGAGGCGAGCGCGCCGGGTGAATGGGCAGGACTCGACGTACGCGATGACCTCATCGTGGAGGGCGTCGGTGCCATCACCGAGGATTCCGTTGCCGCCGCCCGGGAGCGCGGCGGGGTGGTCACGCTCTTTATCGACGGCCCGCGCGAGGCTCGCCGCGCCCGCGCCCTCGAGCGCGATCCGGACTACGCGGAATGGTTCGAGACCTGGGAGACCCAGGAGCGCGAACACTTTGCGCGCCAGACTGTCGCGGCGGATCTGTCGTGGGTGTGGGACGCGGCCACGTGGGAGGCCGCACAGCGCGCCTCAGCCCGCGAGCGCTGAGGCGCGCCCCGGCCTGTAGTAGTCGGCGGCATCGACGTCGCGGGTGTGCTGGACCATTAGCTCCGGGTAGCTGTCGTCCGGCAGCGCACCGAAGACAAGCCGCACCTGCTCGCGCAGCTGCTCCAGGCGGCGCTCAATGATGGAGTTCGCCCATAGAGTCGTGCGCAGCTGCACGTGGGTCCCGTAGGCGCGCGGCGTGGTCGAGCAGCGCGAGCGATTTCCACATGCGCGCAGCCGTTGCCGGCGTGCAGCCGGCGAACTGCGGCAGGGCTCCGGCAGCGCCTTGGGGTCGAAGCCCACCCAGTCCGGGCGCGTGGCCTCGTCGTGCAGTAGCCGGAGAGCATGTCTAGATCATGGATGCGGAAATCGCCTTCACGGGGGAGCGGTCGGCCTCCGGAGAGGAGACCTCGGCCAGCCAATAGTTGGCGGTGAGCTTGCCCGTCGAGTTCACAATCACGCCGCCCAGTGAGTAGTGCGGGTGGGGCGGTCCGCCGCATTTTGCGTTTGCGCCTATCTCGGCCGTAGGGGCCGCTTTTGGGTGGGTGAGATGGTTCCCGTGGCGTTGGTTACTCTAACACCGTCTATCGGCCCTACGCTGCACATAAAGGCGGTTCATATCGGGGGCGGGGTATAAACTAGGAGGGTGACTACCTCTCCTCAATCTCCCTCGTTCCCTTCGCATGATTCGGACTCTTTCGAGACCACTCAGTTCCCGCCGGTTGGTGCCGGCGACGCCGCCGCGCCGGGTGCTTCCGCTGCCGGCGCTGCTGGCGGTGCCTATGGTGCTGGCTACGCACCCCAGGACGTAGGCCAGCAGGGCTACGCGCAGTCGGGGTATGGGCCGCAGGGTTATGCGCCGACGTACGCGCCCGCGCCGCAGCAGGGCGGCAACGGCACGAAGATTGCGCTCATCATCGTGAGCCTGCTGTTGGGTTTGCTTATCCTTGGCATCGTGGGCTTCTTTGGCGTTCGCGCGTATAACGCCAGCCGGGCTGCCGATGAAGTCGTCTACGTCACCGAGACGGCCACGGATGCGCCGGGTGGCGAGGCGAACGCGGCCCAGCCGGCGCTAGCCGCGCAGCCTGCACAACCGGCCCAGGCACCGAGCCGTCCCGCGTATCCCTCGCTCCCGGCGGGGCTGAGCCCGGTGAGCGTCGGCGCGGTCAATAACAGTCCGGCGGGCAGCTACGCCAACGTGTACACGGCGGGCCCGACCTCGGATTCGTTTGCCTTGGCTGTCACGCGTGACTTCGTGGCGGCGCGGGGTGGCAAGACTTCCGGCACGACGGTGGTCAATACCTATAGCCCGGTGACGGGGTACACCTATACGATGAGCTGCTATGACAACGGGTCCTACGTGCACTGCACCGGCGGCAATAGTGCGCACGTCTACATCTCTTAATTCGCGCGCTGGCGTGGCTGCCCTGCTCGTCGCTGCGGGCGCGCTGGCGGGAAGCGCCGGTGGCGCGGGCGGGCCGACCACGAGCGCTATCGTGGTTCGCACGACCACCGTCACCGCGGCGCCGAGCTCGGAGCCCACGTCGCAGGCCCAAGCGAATGACACTATGGCTTCCATCCCAGCCCCGGATAGTGCGGCGGCGCTCACGCAGCTTGCCGCGGACGTCGAGGCGCGCACGGGCGCGCAGGTCTCGCTCGCCGTGGCGCCAGTAAATGGGGCGCCCGCAGTGCAGGCGGGCAGCCTCGCCGGGGTGCAGCCTGCTTGGTCCACCATCAAGGTGCCTCTGGCCATCGCGGCCCTGCGCGCGGACCCCAGTGCTGCGGGCACCATGCGACAGGCCATCACGGCTTCTGACAACGCAGCGGCCGAAGCCCTGTGGGCCATGCTCGGTGCTTCCGATGCCGTCGCCACCGCCGTCGGCTCCATCCTTGCGACGGCCGGAGACACGGCGACGGTTGTCAATCCAGAGGTCACGCGCCCGGGCTTTAGCGCCTTTGGGCAAACCCAGTGGGATACCGCCGCGCAGGCATCCTTTGCGCGGCAATTGCCCACGATCACGGGCGCGGACCAAGTACTCGCCGCGATGGGCTCCATCGTGGCGGGGCAGGATTACGGCTTGGGGCAGATTTCAGGCACGCGGTTCAAGGGCGGCTGGGGCCCGGACGAGAGTGGGCGCTACCTTGTGCGCCAATTCGGTCTCGTGCCGGGCACGCAGGGCGAGATCGGTGTGGCGCTTGCGGTCGTGCCGGCGGATGGCACCTATGAGTCGGGGCAAGCGGCGCTCACAGAGCTGGCGCTGGAGCTGCAGGAGACGCTGGGGTAGGGGCGGCATCGGAAAGCGGGGCGTGTCGCACGGAGCCCTCCTGCGACGGTTTTGGTAGTTGGGCCGCTGGCTGTTAAAGTGTTGGGAGGTTTCGCATCTTGCGTGATGCGAAAAGTCTGATCGATACCTCGGCCGGTTCCGGCTGACGGACGACCTGGACATGCGGCAGGGCCCCGGAAAAGAGCCCCCATTTTTGCATGTTTAGGCGTTTTGTTTGGTCAGGAAAGCCGATAAGTCATACAGAAAGACTAGATACATGCCAACTATTCAGCAGCTGGTCCGCAAGGGCCGCCATGACAAGCGCACGAAGGTTGCTACCGCTGCGCTGAAGGGCTCGCCGCAGCGTCGCGGCGTGTGCACCCGCGTCTACACCACCACCCCGAAGAAGCCGAACTCCGCACTGCGTAAGGTCGCTCGTGTTCGCCTTTCCTCCGGCATCGAGGTTTCGGCCTACATCCCGGGCGAGGGCCACAACCTGCAGGAGCACTCCATGGTGCTCGTGCGTGGCGGCCGTGTGAAGGACCTTCCGGGTGTCCGCTACAAGATCATCCGCGGCGCTCTGGATACCCAGGGTGTCAAGGACCGCAAGCAGGCCCGTTCCCGTTACGGTGCCAAGAAGGGACAGTAAACAATGCGTAAGAATGCTGCTCCGAAGCGTCCTGTAGTCAAGGACCCGGTGTACAACTCCGAGCAGGTCACCATGCTCGTCAACAAGATCCTCCTGGACGGCAAGAAGTCCACCGCCGAGCGTATCGTCTACGGCGCTCTCGAGGCGTGCCGCGAGAAGACCGGCACCGATCCGGTCGGCACCCTGGAGAAGGCCCTGGGCAACATTCGCCCGGACCTCGAGGTTCGCTCCCGCCGCGTCGGTGGCGCCACCTACCAGGTCCCGGTTGAGGTGCGTCCGGCACGCGCCAACACCCTGGCCCTGCGTTGGCTCGTCACCTTCACTCGCCAGCGTCGTGAGAACACGATGATCGAGCGTCTCGCCAACGAGATTCTGGATGCCTCCAACGGCCTTGGCGCTTCCGTGAAGCGTCGCGAGGATACCCACAAGATGGCTGAGGCCAACCGCGCCTTCGCCCACTACCGCTGGTAATCTCGCGGTACCCATGCCTATGGTCCGAGCAACGACATTTCGCCCGTGCTGCGTCGGCTTTGCCGATCGCATGCCGCAGGCGTCCCTATACTGGAGTTCGTTGCTCGGGCCATTGTGCTAACAGTGGGTTCACTCTCGGTGAGTGGCTGTGATTTGCCACCCACACTCACTGTTTGACGGGCGGCTGCTTACCGGCGCTACTAAACTTTTAGCGGTCTACGGGCTGCTAAAACGGCGCTTTAGTGGCAAAATTTTACAACGAGACACATCCACTTAAGCGACGTGGCTGGAAACCTTGGCACTGGGCCGGGCGGACTGGGCGCGTCCACGACTAACGAAGTTGGGGTAACACCGTGGCACAAGAAGTGCTTAAGGACCTGCACAAGGTCCGCAACATCGGCATCATGGCTCACATCGATGCTGGTAAGACCACCACCACCGAGCGCATCCTGTTCTACACGGGTATCAACCGCAAGGTTGGCGAGACGCACGATGGTGCTTCCACCACTGACTGGATGGAGCAGGAGAAGGAGCGCGGCATTACCATTACGTCCGCTGCTGTCACCTGTTTCTGGAACGGCAACCAGATCAACATCATCGACACCCCGGGTCACGTCGACTTCACCGTCGAGGTCGAGCGCTCCCTGCGTGTCCTCGATGGCGCTGTCGCCGTCTTTGACGGCAAGGAAGGCGTCGAGCCGCAGTCTGAGCAGGTCTGGCGTCAGGCTGCAAAGTACGACGTTCCGCGTATCTGCTTCGTCAACAAGATGGATAAGCTGGGCGCTGACTTCTACTTCACCGTTCAGACCATCATCGACCGCCTCGGCGCTAAGCCGCTCGTTCTCCAGCTGCCGATCGGCGCTGAGGACAACTTTGACGGCGTCGTTGACCTGCTCGAGATGAAGGCCATCACTTGGCGCGGCAAGGTCGAGACCGGTGCTGAGCCGGTTATCGAGGAGATCCCGGCCGACCTGCAGGACAAGGCAGCCGAGTACCGCGAGAAGCTCATCGAGACCGTTGCTGAGTCCGACGAGGCCCTCATGGAGAAGTACTTCGGTGGCGAAGAGCTCACCCTCGAGGAGATCAAGGGCGCCATCCGCAAGATGACCGTCAACTCCGAGGTCTACCCGGTTCTGTGTGGTACCGCGTACCGCAACAAGGGTGTCCAGCCGCTGCTCGACGCTGTCGTGGACTACCTCCCGACCCCGCTCGACATCGGCGAGATCGTTGGCCATGACGTCAACGACGAGGAGAAGGAAATCACCCGTAAGCCGGACGTTCACGATCCGTTCTCGGCTCTGTCCTTCAAGATTGCTGCTCACCCGTTCTACGGCCAGCTCAACTTCGTCCGCGTCTACTCCGGCCAGATCCTGCCGGGCGCCGAGGTGCTCAACTCGACCAAGGGTAAGAAGGAGCGCATCGGCAAGCTGTTCCAGATGCACGCCAACAAGGAGAACCCGGTCGAGCAGGCTGACGCCGGCAACATCTACGCCATGATTGGTCTCAAGGAGACCACCACTGGTGACACGCTGTGCGACAAGGACAACCCGATCATCCTCGAGTCCATGTCCTTCCCGGACCCGGTTATCAAGGTCTCCATCGAGCCGAAGACCAAGGCTGACCAGGAGAAGCTCGGCATTGCTATTCAGAAGCTCGCCGCCGAGGACCCGACCTTCACCGTCGAGCTTGACGAGGAAACCGGCCAGACTGTCATCGGCGGCATGGGCGAGCTCCACCTCGATGTCCTCGTTGACCGCATGAAGCGCGAGTTCAAGGTCGAGGCCAACATCGGTAATCCGCAGGTTGCTTACCGCGAGACCATCCGCAAGGCCGTCACCTCCCTCGAGTTCACCCACAAGAAGCAGACCGGTGGTTCCGGTCAGTTCGCAAAGGTCATCGTCTCCATCGAGCCGTACAATCCGGATCCGGAGACCCTGGAAGAGGGCGAGTCCGCAACCTACAAGTTCGTCAACGCCGTCACCGGTGGCCGCGTTCCGAAGGAGTACATCCCGTCCGTCGACGCTGGTATCCAGGATGCTATGCAGTACGGCTACCTCGCAGGCTTCCCGCTGGTCAACATCCAGGCCACCCTGGAAGACGGCGCTTACCACGACGTCGACTCCTCGGAGATGGCGTTCAAGATCGCCGGCTCCCAGGTTCTCAAGGAGGCCGTTGCCAAGGCAAAGCCGGTCCTGCTCGAGCCGCTCATGGCTGTCGAGGTTGTGACCCCGGAGGAGTACATGGGTACCGTCAACGGTGACATCAGCTCCCGTCGTGGTCAGGTCTTCGGTATGGAGGACCGTTCCGGCGCCAAGGTCGTCAAGGCCAAGGTCCCGCTGTCCGAGATGTTCGGCTACATCGGCGACCTGCGTTCGTCGACCGCCGGCCGTGCAAACTTCACGATGGTGTTCGATTCCTACGCTGAGGTTCCGTCCTCCGTGGCAACCGCCATCATCGAAGAGCGCACCGGCGCCAAGAACTAAGAGCGCACCCCGCCACCTAACCCCGGTCGCACCCTTGCGGCCCGGATTCGTGCCAGTCGAACTCGGGCCCGTGCGCCAGGGGGTGGCCACTGGTGGGGTAGCGGTTCGCTGAATATATTGCCTGCTCACAGGCGGTATGTTGAGCCGGCCGTTACCCTCCCAGGATCCAGCAAAAGATTCTTGTCGAGGGTCAACGTCCGCATTACATGCGCGGGGTTACCTCCTATTTTGGCAGTTTGAAAAAACTGCGGCATAAATCTAGGATCGTGTAACTGGCACGTAAAGAAAGCGTCATTTGCGCTTACGGCCTTCTCCCCGGAGAAGTACGAAGTGCCAATGGCAATACAAACCACGTGGCTGCGAAGTTCGCAGCCGCCATAGAGTCCAGGAGGACATACAGTGGCAAAGGAGAAGTTCGAGCGTACGAAGCCGCATGTTAACATCGGCACCATCGGACACGTCGACCACGGCAAGACCACCACCACCGCAGCGATCACCAAGGTTCTGGCTGACCAGTACCCGGAGGAGAACACCGCTTTCGCCTTCGACATGATCGACAAGGCTCCGGAGGAGAAGGAGCGCGGTATTACCATCAACATCTCCCACGTTGAGTACTCCACCCCGAAGCGTCACTACGCACACGTTGACGCCCCGGGCCACGCCGACTACATCAAGAACATGATTACCGGTGCTGCTCAGATGGACGGCGCTATCCTGGTTGTTGCTGCAACCGATGGCCCGATGCCGCAGACCCGTGAGCACGTGCTGCTCGCTCGCCAGGTGGGCGTTCCGTACATCCTCGTTGCTCTGAACAAGTGCGACATGGTTGACGATGAGGAAATCATCGAGCTCGTCGAGATGGAAATCCGCGAGCTGCTCGCTGAGCAGGACTACGACGAGGAAGCTCCGATCGTTCACATCTCCGCTCTCAAGGCTCTCGAGGGCGACGAGAAGTGGGTTCAGTCCGTCGTTGACCTGATGCAGGCTTGCGATGACTCCATCCCGGATCCGGAGCGCGAGCTGGATAAGCCGTTCCTGATGCCGATCGAGGACATCTTCACCATTACCGGCCGCGGCACCGTCGTTACCGGCCGTGTCGAGCGTGGCTCCCTCAACGTTAACGAGGACGTTGAGATCATCGGTATCACCGAGAAGTCCATCAACACCACCGTTACCGGTATCGAGATGTTCCGCAAGATGATGGACTACACCGAGGCTGGCGACAACTGTGGTCTGCTTCTGCGTGGTACCAAGCGCGAAGAGGTCGAGCGCGGCCAGGTCGTTATCAAGCCGGGCGCTTACACCCCGCACACCAAGTTCGAGGGTTCCGTCTACGTCCTGAAGAAGGAAGAGGGCGGCCGCCACACCCCGTTCATGGACAACTACCGTCCGCAGTTCTACTTCCGCACCACCGACGTCACCGGCGTCATCAAGCTGCCGGAAGGCACCGAGATGGTTATGCCGGGCGACAACGTTGAGATCTCCGTTGAGCTGATCCAGCCGGTCGCTATGGACGAGGGCCTGCGCTTCGCTATCCGCGAGGGCTCCCGCACCGTCGGCGCTGGCCGCGTTACCAAGATCCTGGGCTAATCCCCAGTTTCTAACGCAGCTGCGTAGAGCTTGTCGATGCCGCCTCACCCTACGGTGAGGCGGCATTTGGCATTTGAGCAGACGCCTTAAGCGCAGTGAGGCCCGCCAGCATATCGCTGGCGGGCCTTACTGCACGCGTGGGGGAGTGTCTACTTCTCCCAGCCGATGTCTTCCTTCGGGATGACGGCGAAGCCGGCGGGACCGAAGTTGGCGAGTCCCTTCTTCACGCCGGTCATTGCAGGACCATTGGCCCATGGCATGAGGCCGTAGGTCTTAAACGCCTCGACCTCGAGCTCATTGGCCTTAGCAATTTGATCGTCGCCGTTGTCGATCTTCTGGAGCTCGCGGATCTCTTCGTCCAGTTCCTTGGTGCCGGTGCCGGACTTGTTGAGGTCCGAGTCGGAGAGCCAGGTCTGGCCGAAGTACGCGACGCCGTACGGGTCGGACGAGGCGATGCCGGACAGGAAGATGTCAAAGTCACGTTCCTCGGCGATCTTAGAGAAGTCAGAGGACGGGCGCTCTTGCACTGTGACCTCGACACCTACGTCCTTGAGCATCTTCTGGATCGCCGCGGCGGTGGACTTAGAGACCTCGTCGTCTCCGACAAGGACGTAACGCAAAGTGAGCTTCTCACCGTCCTTGGCGTAGTAGCCGTCGTCACCCATCGCGTAACCTGCTTCTTCCAGCAGCTTCTTCGAGGACTCGGGGTCGTAGGTGACGGCCTCGGAGAGGTTGTCCTTGTAGCCGTCCTGCGTCGGGTACAGCGTGAGCGAGCCCGGTAGGTCCTCGGTGTAGCCCAGGCCGTTGTAGCGGATGGCGGCGAGCTGGGAGCGGTCAATCGCGTTGAAGATGGCGTGGCGGACGTTGATGTCTCCGAGATGCGGCGCCTGCGAGTTGAGCGTAAACAGGATGTTGGCAATGCGCATGGATGCGCGGATGTCGATGGCATCGCCCATCTCTGCGGCCACGGTCAGGTTGTTCTTCGATGCGACACCGGCGGCATCGATTTCGCCTGCCTTAAACGCATTGATAGTGGCCTGTGACTCGAGCTGACGGTAAGTGACCTTAGAAAGCTTGGGGGCGTCGCCCCACCACTTCTCGTTTGGCACGAACGTGACGTTGCCCGCGTTGAAGTCGATGGAATCCACCTTGAACGGGCCGGCGCCGTACTCTGGGTGGAGTTCGTTCAAGTAGGTCTCGTTGTAGAGCTGTGCAGTGTTGACCTTCGGGTGCAGGACCTGGTTGAACAGGCCCATCCACCAAGGGTAAGCATTTTGGAAGGTGACCTTGACCTGCTTGTCAGAGTCGCCGCGCTCGACGGATTCGATAAGTTCGTAGCCGTCGGTCGAGTTCGGCGAGATCTCCTTATCCTCGCCGTTGTTCATTTTCCACGTGTTTTCGAACGCCTTCCAATCGATGGGCGTGCCGTCGTTGAAGGTGGCCTTGTCCACGATGTCGTACGTGACGACGGTCTTTCCGTCCTTGGTCTCGGCGCTGGCATTCGTAATGTAGTCCGGGTTAGGGGTGTATTCGCCCTTGCCGTCGTAGAGGGCTAGCTGCGGGTTGTACCAACCCCAGATGGTGGACGTATCGGTTGTCATGTTGGCATGGAACGCATTCATCTGCTCGGTGAGCTCGCCGATGGGTAGGGTGAGCTCACCGCCGTCTTTGAGCTCGTCGCGTTCCTTCGGGTTGTAGTCGCCCGCAGGATCGACCTCAATGTTGAGGCCGCCGACAGCTTCACCGCCATCCTGTCCTTCTGCCGACTCGGACTGGCCGCTGCTGCAGGCGGCAAGCGTGAGGGCGAGAGTGGTGAGGGATGCGACGCCGGCGAGGCGGATACGATGGACCTTCTTCATGTTGTTCAAGACTCCTTGTGAGGTGCGTGCGCCCACAAGGATTCGTCACGAGGAGAGGTGCTTGGGGCGCATCGACGGTCGTGAGGGGTGCCGAGTAAGCGCCTCCGTGACCGCCGTAGAGATGGTGAGATGAGGTATGAAGTTGTACGACCACACAGTTCTAGACGAGATGTGACTCACAATAGTGGTGGTTGAGTTAACTATAGCGATTCCTGTGGGATTCGACGCGCGTTTCAGGGAATCATGCGCAACCTATTTAAATAGGGTGACAGAATCATACGGTCGGCGCGCTGTAAGGTCTAGAATTTTGTTCATCTCCCCTAGCAGAGTTACTTCGAAAAGCCTCGCCAAAAGTGGGGGTGCGCCACAATAGTGGCCCGCCGGTGCGA
>NZ_KV796439.1:0-246 GCF_001809185.1 Corynebacterium sp. HMSC072G08 | reverse complement strand
ACCCTCGGCGTCTTTGTAATAGACGTCCCCATCCCGCTTCTTCATGTTGTGATACTCGCAGAGCATGAGGATGTTGTCGATATTCGTCTCCCCACCCTTCGACCACGCCACCAGGTGGTCGGCCTGCAACAAGTTAAACGGCCGGTGACACTCCGGATCCTGACACACATGCTGCACCGCCGCGGCCAACTCCTTCTGCGTCGCACTGAAATACCGCTGCAGCCGGTACTGCTTCACCGGCTCATT
>NZ_KV796438.1:0-5730 GCF_001809185.1 Corynebacterium sp. HMSC072G08 | reverse complement strand
GGCGTACGGGTGAGGAGATCATGGCCGAGTTGCTGGAGGGCATTGGGCTGGCGACGTTTGTCAACGCCCGCAATGAGCCGGTGAAGCAGTACCGGCTGCAGCGGTATTTCAGTGCGACGCAGAAGGAGTTGGCCGCGGCGGTGCAGCATGTGTGTCAGGATCCGGAGTGTCACCGGCCGTTTAACTTGTTGCAGGCCGACCACCTGGTGGCGTGGTCGAAGGGTGGGGAGACGAATATCGACAACATCCTCATGCTCTGCGAGTATCACAACATGAAGAAGCGGGATGGGGACGTCTATTACAAAGACGCCGAGGGTAGGTTCTGGAAGCGCCGGAAGTTCGGGCCGGACCTGCCTTGCACGAATAACTAGGAAAACCACGAAAACCCGCCCCGAGGGGCGGGCGATTCAGCATGCCGTTTTAGCTTGCCGGGTAGGTCATCGGGGTGCCGGGGCCCAGAGGTATGCCGATGAGGTACCAGATGACGAAGAAGATGAACCAGCCCACGAGCATGGAAATCGAGTAGGGCAGGGACAGCGACATGAGCGTGCCCACGCCGGAGCGTTTGTAGTAGCGCTGAAGGAACGTGAGCGCGAGCGCGAAGTACGGCGACATCGGCGTAATGATATTCGTCGGGGAGTCGCCGATACGGAAGAGCATCTGCGCGACCTCGGGGGCGACGGAGACGTACATGAGCATCGGCACGACGACCGGTGCCATGAGCGCCCACTGTGCGGAACCGGACGTGATGAAGAGGTTGAGCAGCGCGACCATGAGCACGAGGCCGGCGAACATGAGCACCGGCGGCAGGTCCCAGGCCTGGAGCAACTCGGAGCCCTTAATTGCGGTGTACACACCCAGGTTGGACCAGCTAAACCACGCGAGGAACTGTGCGACCATGAAGAAGAGCACGATCATAGGCAGCAGGGTTTCGATGCCCTTAGCCATGAAATCCGGGAAGTCCGAGGCTTCCTTCACCGTGCCGACTACGATGCCGTAGACCGCGCCGGCCAGGAAGAAGGCCAGCGCGATGGGCACCGCGATAGCCTTGATGAGCGGCGACTCCATGAACACGCCATCCGGCCCAGCGAACGGCGAGCCCGGGATGAAGATGAGCGCGAAGAACGCGATGAGGAAGGCCACCAGCGCGGCACCCGCGGCCTTGAGGCCCTTGGCTTCGAGCGGGTGGAGGGCGAGCTTCTCCTCGTCGTCCGAGAAGTCGTACTCGTCATCGTCGGACGCGTTGGGCACCGACGACGAGAAATCCAGTTCTTGGGTCTCCAAATTGTCGTGGTCGACGAGCTCGCGCGCTTTGCGCACGATGAAGAACTCCGTCACCGCCGTGATGATGAGCGACAGGACAATCGCGGACGGCACCACGAAGAAGATATTCGCCAGCGCGTTGACCTCGTACTCCGCGTCCACAATCTGCGCGGCGGACGTCGAAATACCCGCGAGCAGCAGGTCCGTGATGTTCAAAATGAGCGACGCGTTAAAGCCTGCTGACGATGCCGCGAACGCCACCATCGCACCCACGATGGGGGAGCGACCGACCGCGTGGAAGGCGGTGGCACCTAACGGGATAAGGATGACATAGATGGCATCGGAAGCAACGGAGCCTGTCACACCGGTGAGCGCAACGACGAAAGTTAACATCTTGGGGCTCACGCGTGCGACCATGGCGCGCACGAGCGCGGACAGCAGGCCCGATTGCTCCGCGACGGCCACGCCGAGCATGACCGCGAGGATAACACCCAGCGGCGGGAAGGACGTGAAGTTGGTGACGGCCTCCGTTACCATCTTCGAGAGGCCCTCAGCGTTGAGGAGATTCGTCACCTTGATCGGCTCGCCCGACTGCGGGTCCGTGGCCTGCAGGCCCGCGAGCGAGCCGAGCCACGAGCTCACCGCCACGACGCCAGCGAGGATGACGAAGAGCCAGAACGGATTAGGCAGCTTGTTGCCGATCTTTTCGATCGTGCCGAGGAATCCGCCAGGCGACTGATGCTCAGGCGGCGCCTGCGTTTGTGATTCGGACATGTTCTCGGCCTTTCTTGTTGACAATTGGGGTCGGGATCGTACGTTCGGATCAGTGTGTAATGGTACACAGGCCCGCGACCTGTGCGAACTCGGCCACAAGCGCAGTCTGTGAAAAGCCTGCCTATCCACGCGGAAGCTGTAGGAATGAAACTTATGTTGCTAGAGTTTCCCCTGTGATCACCTTCGAGAATGTAACCAAGGTCTATAAGGCGTCCGCCAGGCCCGCCCTGGGCGACGTCTCCTTCACGATCGAGGACGGCGAGTTCGTCTTCCTCATCGGCCCGTCCGGCTCCGGCAAGTCTACCTTCCTGGAACTGCTCGTCCGCGAGACGAACCTGACCCACGGCGACATCTATTTCGGCGACTTCCACGTCAATGCTTTGAAGGGCGGCCAGATTAACCGTCTGCGCCAGTCCATCGGCTACGTCTTCCAGGATTTCCGCCTGCTGCCCAAGCTTAACGTCTACGACAACGTGGCGTTCGCGCTCGAGGTTATCGGCAAGTCGAAGAAGGAGATCAAGGAGGCGGTGCCCGAGGTGCTCGACCTCGTGGGTCTCGACTCCAAGGCGCACCGCCTTCCCAACGAGCTCTCCGGCGGCGAGCAGCAGCGCGTGGCCATCGCCCGCGCCTTCGTCAACAAGCCAGCGCTCGTCCTTGCCGACGAGCCCACGGGCAACCTCGACCCGGCCACGGCCCAAGACATCATGACGCTGCTCGCGCAGATCAACCGCACCGGCACGACCGTCATCATGTCCACGCACAACGCGCGCACCGTCAACGAGATGCGCCGCCGCGTGCTCGAACTCAACAACGGCAAGCTCGTCCGCGACGACGAGCACGGCGTCTACGGGGAGGCCTTCTAATGCGACTCGGATATGTTCTGCGCGAGGCCTTCCGGGGGCTCGGACGCAACCTCACCATGACCATCGCGCTCGTCATCACGACGGCGATTTCCGTCGGTCTGCTTGTCGCTGGCGTGCTCGTCACGCAGATGACCGAAGACACCAAGGACATCTACCTCGAGAAGGTCGAAGTTATGGTCCAGCTTGACGAGCCCACGTCCGCGAATGACACGACCTGTGAGCATGGCGCCTGCGCCGACGTAAAGAAGAAGCTCGAGGCTGACGGCGGCGTCGAGTCCGTCACCTACCGCAACCGCGAGGAGTCGTACAAGCGTTTCGTCGAGGTCTTCCAAGAGACCGACCCGCTGCTCGTCGAAGAGACCTCCCCGGACGCGCTGCCCGCCGCCCTCCACGTGCGCCTCGTCGATCCCACGGATACTTCCGCCATCGACGCCATCACGAACGACCCCGGCGTCGACACCATCGTCGATCAAGGCGACGAGGTCCGCTCCGCGACCTCCAACCTCGACACCATCCGCAACGCGACCTTCATCCTGGCACTCGTCCAGGCCATCGCCGCCATCTTCCTCATCGCGAACATGGTGCAGATCGCCGCGTTCAACCGCTCGCGCGAGATGTCGATTATGCGCATGGTCGGCGCTACCCGCTGGTTTACCAACGCCCCCTTCGTCTTCGAGGCCGTCCTCGCCGTGCTCTTCGGCACTGTCCTCGCTGGCGTGGGCGTCTACCTTGGCAAGAACTTTGTCCTCGACCCGTCGTTGAAGAACCTCTACTCCTCCCAGCTGCTGGCGCCCATCCGGGACTCGGATATCTGGGTCGCCATTCCCCTCATCGGCGCGGTGGCCATCGTCTTCGCTGCCCTTGCCGCCTGGGTTACCTTGCGTGCCTACGTGCGCAAGTAGCTTCCCGATGCCCCCTTGCACCCCGCGGCTGCCCGCCGCGGGGTTCGTTGGTTTTAGGGCTGGCGTGCACGCGCCGGTACAATAAGACGGATTATGGCGAAGAAAGCAAAGAAGAAGAAAGCGGTCGACAATAACTCGACCCTGGCGACCAACCGCCGCGCTCGCCACGACTTTAAAATCCTGGACACCTACGAATGCGGCATGGTGCTTGTCGGCACTGAGATCAAGTCCATGCGCGAGGGCAAAATCTCGCTCGTCGACGCGTTCGCGACCATCGACGACGGCGAGGTCTACGTGCGCAACCTCCACATCCCGGAGTATTCCTATGGCTCGTGGACGAACCACTCGCCCAAGCGCACCCGCAAGCTGCTGCTGCACCGCCGGGAGATCGACAAGCTCATGGGCCAGGTCCGCGACGGCAATAAGACGCTCATCCCGCTGCGCGTCTACTTGAAGGACGGCCGCGCGAAGCTGGAACTTGGCCTGGCGCAGGGTAAGCAGGACTACGACAAGCGCGAGGCTATCAAGCGCCGCGACCAGGATCGCGAGATTACCCGCGAGCTGGGACGCCGCATCAAGGGCATCAACGCCTAAAACGCGCGTAGCCTGGGGCCCATGATTTATACGGCTAAGGCACATGACGTCGTTAAAGGCGAAGAGAAGACTCACGGCGTAACGGTCCTCGTCGACCGTCTATGGCCGCGCGGTATCTCCAAGGACAAGCTGGCCCCGGATCACTGGTTCAAGGAGGTCGCGCCCAGCCCCGGCCTGCGCACGTGGTGGAACCATGACGAGGACTGTTTCGACGAGTTTAAGAAACGCTATCGCGCCGAGCTCGAAGAAAACGACTCCGAGGATATGAACGAGCTGCGAAAACTCGCCAAGGACGGCGATGTCACGCTGCTCTTCGCCGCGAAGGACCGCGAGGTCAACCACGCGGTGGTGCTGGCGGACTACCTGCAGTAAAAGGCGGCATTCATGGACCGCTCTTTTGACCTCGCTGCGTTCGTCGCGAAGATGGACGAGCTGATTAACCGCTATGTGGCGCCGGATCAGGGACTGCCGCCCGAAGACGTCACTGTGTGGGCGGCGTGGTACACCCAGGACTTCGTCTATCTCATCATCGAGGCACAGCAAGGCGGGACGACATATATCGGTTACGAAGTGGACTTCGGGCGAGCCCACAGGGACGTCTCGGCGGAAGTAGAGACCGCTGTTCATGCTTGGGGTGACCAGATGGCGGGTGACTCATTCGTTGGTGTTGTCCCGTTTGACTCCTCCGATGTTATTTACTGGTGGGATGCACGGTTGGTGGCCAAGGACGTCCCGCGAACATTAGCCGACATCGACGGCGCGGTAGAGGCGGCATCGGAAAGCTGGTTGCTGGAATAGGCCGACGTGGGGTAGCGTTATACGAACTGTAGAGAGCGCACAATCCCGCTCTACTGCAATGCATGGGGTTGATATGGTTTCGACTTCGTACATTGAGCCAGGGGAAGCGTGCCGGTGCAGGCTAGAGACCACCGTTAAGCGTCGTAGCAACCAATAAACGCAGAGAAGAACTCTCAGCGTGACTTCGCCCTCGCTGCCTAATTTCAGCGACGCGAGTCTGTCAGCCCGGGTTTAGTTCCTGACCCGGATCCTGGCATCGACTAAGGAACTTGCTCCGCCGGCTTGTCGTTCGGCCGACGGGGGACTTTCAGAGCGACTGGGCCCATCATCCGGAACGAGTTTGCCCGAGCCGGAGGGTCGAGTAGAGATCCTGTGCGAACTGCGCACGGAGAAGCCCTGGCGAGGTGACGAAGGACCCGGGTTCAATTCCCGGCAGCTCCACCGAAGGCGAGCCCCAGACTGAGAAGGTCTGGGGCTCGCTTCTTTTGTTCCGGTTAGCGATAGAGGGCTAAGTAGCAAAATGTGTGTCCGCTACG
>NZ_KV796437.1:0-292 GCF_001809185.1 Corynebacterium sp. HMSC072G08 | reverse complement strand
CCTTCTCGGTGACCTTGACCGGAACGTCAACCGTATCGGTCGAACCATCCGGGTACGTTACCTTCACCGGAATCGTGTAATCACCAGGCGTTGCATCATCATCAGCAACAACCTTGATGGAACCGTCCTCATTGACAGTCACTTCACCCGGGAAATCAGAATCACCATTCTGCTCCACCTTCGTACCCTCAGGCAGCTTGTCACCCTTAGCGTCAGTCGGAGCATCAATGGTCTCCTCACCACCCTGCTCAACCTTAGTATCATCCGCATACTTCGGATCCACAGAATCCGT
>NZ_KV796436.1:0-722 GCF_001809185.1 Corynebacterium sp. HMSC072G08 | reverse complement strand
GGACCTGACCCCCGTTAGGTAGACACCTCTGATTCCAGCCAGTGTGGTTGGGAAGGAAGGTAATCTACCACCATGCCCCGCAAGGTTTACGCGGAACAGTTCAAGCGCGACGCCGTCGCGATGTTCGAGTCGAACCCGGATACCTCAATGCGCAAGGTCGCAGAAGAACTCGGAATCAATCGCTCGACTTTGGGATACTGGTATAAGCAATTCGGCACTAACGTCGCCAAGGATGAAGATGCAGCGTCACCCGTAGAAAAGCTTGCTGATGCGGAAAGAATCCGCCAGCTAGAACGCGAAAACAAAAGGCTTCGTGAAGAGCGCGATATTCTGCGTAAGGCCGCGAAGTATTTTGCGGAAGAGACGACCTGGTGATCCGCTTCCAGTTCGTTGACGACAATCTCGCCGACTACTCGGTCAAGCGGATGTGCACAGTCCTGGGGCTAAATCGGTCTTCGTATTACAAGTGGAAGAACTCGGCTCCACGGCGCCGTGCGCGCCTTGTAGATGACGCTGTGGTGGCCGCGGAGATCCAGGCCATTTTCGACGCTGAAAACGGCATCTGGGGCGCTCGTCGCATCACTGCTGAACTCAACGACCGCAAGCGCGACAACGGCACTACACCTCCGGCTAAGCGCATCAATCGCAAGAGAGTGGCTAGTTTGATGCGGGCCCAGAACCTGTTCGGATTTCAAAAGAAGCGCAGGGTCAAGACCACTGCG
>NZ_KV796435.1:0-237 GCF_001809185.1 Corynebacterium sp. HMSC072G08 | reverse complement strand
TCGCGTGAGACATCGAGATTGCGGGCGAGGGTGGAAAAGGCGATGTCGATATCGTCGCCGGGGGTGGGAAGGACGCGGTGGATGGCCTTCCAGAAGAATTCGTTGCGGATGGCGACGTATTCTCCCAAGGGGCCAGCGGGATTCAAGGGGGCGAAGTAGGGGCCGGTGGGTTCGGTTGGTGGTGGTGGGTTGGTGGTGTTATCGGGAGGAGTGGTCATGTGGGCTACCCCTGTCGGT
>NZ_KV796434.1:0-18776 GCF_001809185.1 Corynebacterium sp. HMSC072G08 | reverse complement strand
GCGGCGAGCTTGGGCAGTGAGGCCATGCGGGCCACCCCGTGGTAGAGCTTCTCAGCGCGGTCGCGTGAGACATCGAGATTGCGGGCGAGGGTGGAAAAGGCGATGTCGATATCGTCGCCGGGGGTGGGAAGGACGCGGTGGATGGCCTTCCAGAAGAATTCGTTGCGGATGGCGACGTATTCTCCCAAGGGGCCAGCGGGATTCAAGGGGGCGAAGTAGGGGCCGGTGGGTTCGGTTGGTGGTGGTGGGTTGGTGGTGTTATCGGGAGGAGTGGTCATGTGGGCTACCCCTGTCGGTGAGTGAGAGTGTGAAGTAATGATTTAGATAGAGTGTTCTAATTCTTACGTTCACAAGCTTACCTACCCCCAGATGTGTTCGTCAATAGATTCGAATACTCAAATAGGCAAACAAAAAAGCCCACCCAGGGGGTGGGTAGGACTTAGAGTCCGAGCGCTCGCAAAATAGTGCGCAACTTCGCGGACGTCTCTTCCAGCTCGGCGTTGGCGTCTGAGTCGGAGACGATTCCACCACCGGCCCAGGCCCGTGCCGTAAGTCCGTCGCCCGAGACCTCCGCGCAGCGGATGGCGACCATGTATTCGCCATCGCCCGAGTTATCGCACCAGCCGACGGTACCGGCGTAGAACCCGCGGTCGGATTCGGCTGTCTGGATGACGGATTCGGCGGCATCGGTAGGCGTACCGCAAATGGCTGGGGTGGGGTGGACGAGCGCGGCGAGCTCGAGCGCGGTCAAGTGAGGGTCCTTGAGCGTGCCGACTACCGGTGTGCCCAGGTGCCACATTTCATTGGTCTTCATGAGTTGCGGTGTGAGTGGCGCGTCCAAAGTTTCGCACAGTGGTGAAAGGATTCGGCGCAGATGGTCGACCACAAAGGCGTGCTCCCGGAGATCCTTGGGGGAGCGGGCCAAGTCCTGCCCGGCTAGGATGTCGCGTGCCTTGTCTTTCTGGCGCGCCGCCGAACCGGCCAAGGGGAAAGCGCTCACTGTGGATCCTTGGCGCTTGATAAGGACCTCCGGCGAGGAGCCGACGAGCATGGCGCCCTCGCGGCCTGCCGGGGTGAGGTCAGCGATGAAGCCGTCGCGGTGGTACGACATGTCAATGAGTCGCGCGGCGACCAGTCGGGGGTCGGTGGGTTCGCTGAATTCAATGTCGACTGCGCGCGCTAAGACCACTTTGTCAAGCTTGGACTCTTGAATCGTGGCGATGGCAGCCTCGACGCGACGCAGATGTTCTTCCGGTTCTGGTTCGAATCCGGTGACGCGCGCATTCAGCGTTCTGTTGCGGTAATGCGCGTGCGGTTCCAGCGGGCCGTCCTCGCGGATGATGCTCTCTGGCACCGTTAAGGCAACCCGTGCGCCGCGTTCGAAGGGGAGCGCGCCCACGATTATCTCGACGTCTCCGGACCTGAGCGCTGCGACGGCGGCATCGAGATCGTCAAAGGTCTGCTGGGCACCCTGGGTGCGCACGGAGCCAGTCGCGCGAGAGAGCAGAAAGTCCGGCGCGGTAGAAGGGCGTGAAGAAAACATAGACCTCCAGCTTACTTCGTGGGGGAATTCTTAAGGAATCGAGCGTGTCAGCTGATAAACGAGAAAAGAACTGAAACTAAAGTGACGAAAGTGTTTAATGTGAATCTCGTCAAACGGCGCCTCGTTGTGCTTGCAGTGGCCGCCGCTTTGTCCATTGGCATTGTCCCCGCTCACGCGCAGGAAGTCCCAGCGCCGGCTCCCGTACAGGAGCAGCTTGCCGAGGTTCCTACCGCCCCCCGCGCCCATTGAAACCCCGGCCGATAGCGCGCCCGCCGGTGAGCAACTGGTTCCCGAGGGAGTGCAGGAAGCGACGCCTGTTGCACCTGCACCGGTCCCAGTAATCCCGGTTCAGGAAGACCCCACGGTGAATCCCGTCCAGCCCGTCGCCAACGGCCAGACTGTCTCCGTCGATGTCGAACACGAGGGCAAGCCCCGCCGTTATCTGCTGCGCATCCCCGACAATTACAACCCCGATGACGCCGCGCCCGCCCTCTTTGGCTTCGGCGGCTGGGAAGATAGTCCAGAGAATTTCTCCAGCTACGCCCGCATGTAGAACACCGGTGCCCACGGTGAAGCCATCATCGTCTATCCCGAAGGCTACGAGCGTGCCTGGGAGGCCGCGCCTTACGCCAAGACTCGCGACGGCGAGGACATCCGCTTCATCAAGCGCATCCTTGACGATATCGACCTCGACTACCGCGTCGATCGGTCCCGCGTCTACGCCATGGGCATGTCCAACGGTGGCGGCTTTACCTCCGTCCTGGGCTGCCACGCGCAGGACACCTTTGCCGCCGTCGCGATGGTCTCCGGTGCCTTCTACAACCCGGTTGAGATGAATTGCGTCGATGCCCCCATGGCCACCCTCATCATGCACGGCACCGCGGATAAGATGATGACCTACGACGGCGGCACCCGACACGAGGCCGGTTACCTGCCCGTTCGCACGGTCCTCGGCGGCTACCTCAACCGCAACCGCTGCGACATGACCTTTATGTCGGAGCCCGCCGCCAGCGGTTCCGAGCGCCTCAACTTCAACGGTTGCCAGCAGCCGGTCGAGCTCCTTAAGGTCCCGGCGGACCACACCTGGTTCTGGGCTCCCGATGCCGCCAACGAGGTGTGGAACTTCCTCTCCGATAAGCACAAGTACGTCGTCCCGGCTCCCGCGCCGACGGCGTAGCTCTTACTGCCTAGTCCACCCGCGGAATCACTGTTGTGTCCGCGGGCTTTTCTTTCTTTTCTGGCTGCTTCGGACGGCGTGCGACAAAGAGAAGCAGGCCGACTCCGAAGATGAGGAAAGCACCGCCGAAGCCTGCGAGCACGCCTGCCCAGAAGTTGGTGATGTCGCTCGAAGTGCTTATTGGAGTGATCTGGGCCGGGCGAATGGGGTTGCTCTCGGCGGGTTCCGCTGGAGTCTCGGCTTCCTTGCGCGGAGCTGGGGCTGCGGCTTTCTGGGGCTTGGAAGCCGCAGGCGTGGGAGCCTGGATCTTCGACGCAGCGCCATTATTTCCATCCTGTGGGCTTGACTTTACGGGTGCGGGGGCTGTTACATCCGGTACGGAGTTGTCGCGCTCGGTCGGCTCAGCATTCGGAGCGACGTGGGGCGGTGTAGCGCGGGAGGAAGTCGTTTCAGAGAGCGTGGAGGGCCGAGTGCTTGGGGCTGAGGACACTTTGAGGAAGGACTCGGCCTCTTTGTAGGTTTTGTCGAGCTCGCGATCGAGCTTGCCTATTTCTTTGTCGATGCCTTTGATGTCCTTGGCGAGTCTGCGCGGGTCGGTGGATTCCTCCGCGTCGCACGGGGCGCCGACCGAATACTTCACGGAGGCGGTGGCGTCCGCGTCCGCAGTCGCTACGCGGAGCGTGAGCGTGTAGTCGCCGTCCTCGGAGAAATCGATGTCGATGTCCTCCTCGGAATTCGGAGGGACTGTGGTCTCGTCGAAGCGGGTGGTTCCGGTGCCCTTGGAGTCATCGAGCGTGAGAGTGACGGCATCGGAGGAGTCGTTGGTGACGTGGAGCGTCGCGTCGGCTCCGTCGGTGGTGCGCAGCGAGTTGGAATTGGAAATGGTGAGCGTGGCTTCGTCGCCGCAGCGGGGTGCGGCAGCGGCGAAGGGGACGAGTGCGCTGGTGGACAAAACGGCGGCGGTGACGAGCGCTAGGCGGCGCATGACGAAGTCTCCTTTGCAGTACGGAAAGTGGGAAGCAGAGGGCTCAGCGCCCAGACAAGAAGGAAGCAGGCAGTAAGCACGAGAACGATGGTGGCGCCGGCAGGAAGGTCGATGGCCCAAGCGAGATAGATGCCCACGAAGGAGCCGAGAGCGCCAATGAGTGCGGAAAGCGCCATCATGGACCGCAGGCTCGTGGTGAGCAGGCGGGCGGTCGCGGCCGGCGTGATGAGCAGTGCCAGGACCAGAATGTTGCCGATAGTGCCCACGGAGATGACTATGGCGGCGGTGACCGCGAGATACAGAACGACGTCGAGGACCGCGACGGGCAGGCCCATGGCGCGGGCGGTCTCGCGGTCGAGACACGCGGCGGTGAGCTGTGGACCGATGAGAATGACGAGTCCGATGACGACGACGTTGACTGCGACGGCCGCAATGAGGTCGGTGCGCGAAACGCCCGTGAGCGAGCCGAAGAGGAAGCTCGTGAGTGACGCGGTATAGCCGTCGATGCGGGAGATGATGAGCATGCCCAAAGCGAAGGATGCGGCGAAGAAAATGCCGATGATGGAATCCTCGCGGATGTGGCGGCGCTGCGCGAAGACGGCGATGAGCAGGGCGACGGCGCAGCCAGCGACGGCGCCACCAAGGAGCACAGAGGTGTGCAGTGCAAAGGCGACGGCGAGGCCGGGGAAGACGGCGTGGGAGACGGCATCGCCGATAAAGGCCATGCCGCGCAGGACGACGTAGCAGCCCACGACGCCGCACACGCACGCGGCGAGGATCGCCATGATGACGGCGTGGAGCAGGAAGTCGAGGCGCGGGTTGGCGAGGTCAGTGAAGAAATCGAGGAGCGTGACGTCTAGCATGCGACCCCCACGGCAGCGAGGAGAGGCGAGTGGGCGGATACTCCGAAGGTGTCGACCCACGGCTGCGGTGTGGCGAGGATGTCGGCCGCGGGGCCATCCGCGATGACGGTGCGATTGAAAAGCACGAGGCGGTGGCACGTGTGGGCAGCCTCGGCCAGATTATGCGTCGACATGAGGATGGACGTTCCCGCTTGGGTGAGTTCCTCAAAGAGCGCGAGGAGCGACTCGGTATTCGGAGCGTCGAGGCCGGTAAACGGCTCGTCGAGAAGGAGGACATCGGGACGCGTGGCGAGAGCACGCGCGATGAGCACGCGTTGGCGTTGTCCGCCGGAGAGCTGCTCGATGGGACGGCGGGCAAACTCCGTGAGGCCAACCAACGCGATTGCTTCTTGTGCTGCGCGATGGTCGACGCGTCGAAGCCAGCCGAACCGGCGCGTGCGGCCGCTCGCGACACAGTCGGCGACGGTGATGGGAAAATCCCACGCAACGTCGTGGCGCTGGGGAACGTAACCCAGCGCGGCGCGCGTGGTGATGGAACCGGAATAGCGCACGAGACCGAGTATTGAGCGCAGGAGCGTCGTCTTGCCTGCACCGTTGGGGCCGAGCAGACCGATGAATTCGCCGGACTCGACCGTCAAGGAGGCGTCCCTGACTACTCGGCGGCCGCCTAACGCGACGGAGACATCGGACGCAGTGATAGCGGGATTAGCCACGGCGAACACCCCGCAGCGCGGCGCCGAGTGCGCCGAGGACGACGAGTGCAAGGACGATGCCCACGGTCCACCAGGCCCACATCGGCAGTCCGGCGAAGCCTGCGGACGCTGTGGTGGGTTCGAAGGGGAGGGAACGGGCGGCATCGGCAGCCTGGGGCGTGGCGGCGTCGGGGCCGACGGCGAAGTTGAGGACGGCATCGGTAGCAAGCTCCTCGCCCGAGGTGGTGGTCGTGGTGAGGCGCAGGCCGACCTTGTGGGCGCCGGGCTCGGTGAACGTCCAGTTGGCGTGGGTGTGCGTGTGCAGATCGACCCACAAGGAGTCTTCGCCGTGCTCGGCGGTGCTAAAGAGCAGTTGGGGCGCCTCGAAGCCGCCATTCTGAAGGAAGAGTGAGAAATCGCCCGGGCCGGAGTGGCCGAGGAACTCGATGTTCACGCCGCGGTCCGCGACCTCGGTCAACGACGGTGCCTGGGTATTCCACCCCAGCCAGGGCACTCCTGCGACCTCGGTCTGCGGGATGACCCATACCTGGGAGCCAGGCTGAGCGCCGGTAAAGGCGAAGTCATTGGTCTCCGGCAGGGTTTGCAGGGCCTTGTCATCGACGGCGAAGACGACATCTTTCGGGTCACGCCACACCGGTGTGGGCTGGGAGTCGTCGCGGGCCTTGAACTGGGCCTGGCCGTCGACGATGAGCGCGCCCATGTCCACGTGCCCGTGGTCGATAACGGCGGCCTCGCCAGACGGGGCGACGGACTCATCCGCGGAGACAACCTGCGCGAGGTCACCCGCCCACGCCGGAGCCGCCGTGAAAGCGAGTGCGCCGGCGAGCAGAAGAGTAGGAATGCGATGGTTCATGATTAGTCCTTTAAACAGTCGTGAAGGGAGCGCGCGTTAAAGCGCATTAGATCGATATAGGTGGGGACGGACGCGTCGAGGGTGTCGCCGTAGATGGTGCATACGCGTCGGCCTGCCGCGGAGGCGGTCTCCCGCAGGGTTTGCGTACTGGCTTCTTCGGAAGGTTCGATAAAGACGGCGGGGACGTCGAGATTCTCCAACGTGCGACGCAACGCGATGACGTCGCGTGGGGACGGCTCGACGGCGGGATTCGGCGTGACGAACCCGGCGCTGCGCACGCCGTAGCCCTGCTCGAGGTATGCGTAACCGTGGTGTGTCGTGACAAGGTTGCGGCGTGGCTCCGGGATGTCGGCGATGAGAGAGCGGATTTCGGAATCCACCCCGCGCAAGGACTCGTTATAGGCACGGGCATGATCGCGGTATTCCGCGCCGTGCGACGGATCGACTTGCGCGAGCTCGTCTGCGATGACGTCGACGTAGGCCATGGCGTTGGCCACGTTGTGCCATAGATGTGGGTCGACCTCGCCGTGGATGTGTTGGCCGAGCACCGCTTGCGGCAGGAGGTACGTCTCGCTGCCGGGGACGCCTAAGAAGCGATAGGACGGGTCCGGCGGAATCTCCTGCAGGACCGACGACGGAACGGCGATGACACTCGCCGCTGGATCGAAGTCATCGGAGCCATCCCGCAGCACGATGCCGCGGGAAGAATCCGCCGCGATGTCGAGATGGCCCTCATCAATGACATCGAGGTCGGGTGGGGGAGTCACGCCCACCGCTATCGTTATCACTGCGGGTTCGGTCAGCGAGGACGACAAGTGCAAACGGTAGATGCCCGGCGCGCTAAAAGCCCAGGACAGGTGCGTGTGCGCGTTGCCGGGCAGTTCCGTTGAATCAGGACCGCCGTCCGAGGAGTCAAAGAGGACGCGCGGCGTGCCGAATGTCGAGACGACGTACGCCGCAACCGATCCGGGCCCTTCAACCGAGTCCAAGGAAATGGTGGCGGAATCCCTAGAACCAGCGACGCGCAGACCAAGCCAGATCGCGTCGAGTGCCACGTTTTCCACGAGCGGCACGAGCTTTGCCCCGCGGGTGGACGCTACGTCGGCGACGTCGACGACGGGGCCTGAAGATACGCTATGCACGGAATCCATGAGTGTCTGCGGCTCGAGCAGAAGGCCATTGGCAAATGCGACATCGGCATTGGCTACCTCCCGCGAGGTGCGCAGCGTCGGCTCGAAAGAGTGCGGGTCCTTGCCCGCCGGGATGAGGGTCGTGACGTGCGCGTCCGGCGCAACATTGCGTGCGAGATCCGCGATGATCGGCGTCGTCGCCACGATGCGCAGGCCGTCCTCCTGGGTCGGTGCCGTACACCCGCTCAGGCCGAGCGTCGCCGCGAGTATGAGAGCCGCCTTACGCACGGTATCGCGTCCAGGCAAGCAGGCCGACGCCCAGTCCCAGCACGAGCATGCCCACACCGAGCGCGCCCACGCCCCAGGCCAGGTAGCTCTCACTCGAGGCAGCAAGCTTCGTGCCTGGGCGCAGGGTGCCCGATTCGGCACCCGCTTGTTGCACTGCCGCGTCGCCTCCGGAGACGCCTGCCGAGCGACCCGACACAGAATGAGAATCGCCCGAGCCCGTCGTACCGCCAGTCGGTGCGACGCCAATGGAACCCGGCGCGGTTGAGCAGTCGCCGCCGTCTGGGTTGACCTCTGCGCCGAAGTCGAAGTGGCCGGAGCTCAGCGCACCACTAGGCTGTCCGCCGCCCACCGCGAAGTGGAGGGTGGCCTCTCCGCTGACAGTCTCGCCGGCTGTTGTCGTGGCGGTCTGGCGAATGGTCAGCGAGTAGTTGCCGGGCTGGCTAAACAGCCAGTTGGGGTGAACGTGCGTATTTTCTGGAATGTCCACCGCGCCTTGGGCTTGGCCGCCAACGACGCGGAACCATTCGTCGCCGACAATCGTGCCTAGCCCTCCTTGCGTGTAGACCATGACATCGCCGGGGCCGTTAAAGCTCGTGATGTCCCACGTCACCGGGCCCGATGTATATTCGCGCATGGTGGGGTGCTGGGTGTTCGCACCCAGCCACGGCACGCCGGCGACTTGGGTGGAGCCGATCATCCACGCCGGGCCCTGCGGCACGGGGCCGATGTCCTGCGGCAGGTCGACCTTTCCGGTATCTGAGATGTAAAACGTCGCGCCATCCGCGTCGATCCAGGCCGGTGGGCTGACCGTGTCGTCTTTGATCTTGGGGTTCAGCCCCGCCACGCAGACCGCGCTTTCCGATGCCGCCTCAGGGGCCGGGGCGGACTCAGCCGGGCGAGGAGCGGCAGGACGCGGGGCTGCTGCGCGCGCCTGGGTTGAGCGCGGTGCGGCGGCACGCGAGGGTTGTGCCGAAGTGGAGGTCTGCGTGCGCTTCAACGAACCATGGCTGGTGGACGTGTCGGTGTTGTCTTCGTCGTCTTTGGCGTCGTTGCCGTGGTCGCGGTCCACATCGCGGTCGGAACCGGAAGAATCGCCGACCTCCCACGTGTACGTCACGGAGTTAGAGGTCTTGCCCTTGCTTTCCGCGTGGACGGTCATCTCGTACGTGCCGGGCTTGGAAAACGCCCAGTTTGCGTGACGGTGGGCACCGTAGGGCTGATTGATGGTTTCCCCGCGCGTGAGTTCAATGCTGCCGGAGCCGGTGACTGGCTCGACGTCACCGAAGTTTGAGGTGCGGAAGACGTATACCGAACCGGGCCCGGAGACATCCTCGAAGACCAAGTCGACGTTGTCGAAGCCTGCGCGGCCGGCTGGCTGCGTATCCCAGCCCGGCCAGAGCAACGAGTGGTCCTGGTCCTGCGGCAGGAAGTAGGACGAGCCACCGATGTCCGGGATGCCTTCCGTGACCGAGTTCCATGCTGATTCTTTGACGACGAGCACGACGTCGTCGCCGGAGTGCTCCACGTCGTTGCCGGTGATGTCTTCCTTCAAGCCGAGAGTGAGGTCACCGCCCGGCGCGGTGACGTAGAAGGCATCGACGTGTCCAGTATCGAAGCGTTCGGCGGCGAGAGCGTGCGGTACGCCCGCGACGACGCAGAGCAGCAGCGTGGCCCACACCGCGAGAAAGCGTGTCGTCCGTGATGAAACAAGCATGGGGTTATCCCTTTATGAGAAAGAAGTCTGTGATGTCTGTGTAAAGAGCTGCGCACCGACAGCTCGAAAACGAGCCATCGGTGGAGGGGCAGAGGGCTACCTAGTCGTTAGCGGAAACGTTTAAGCATCTCTTGGACGCGGGCCCAAAGCTCAGCGCCGTGGTCGCGGAAGAATCCGCCGAGCGCACCGAAGACACCGGCGATGACCACCGGAATGACCCAGCCCCAGGGCTTCGCGTTGCTGGAGCCGTCCGCCTTCGGGGCCGGCTTCGGTGCGGGCTTCGGCTTGACCTCGTCCGAAGGCTTCACGTCATCAGAGGGCTGCGGCTCGGACGGCTTGACCTCGTTAGAGGGCTGGGAGTTGTCGAGATCCGACTTGCAGTCCTTGATTGCCTGGTCGCCAACGGCGAGGGTGAGCGTCTGCGGAGCCGAGGTGATCTTCTTGCCGTCCTTGGTGGTGGTGTCGTAGGTGACCTTGAACTCGTAGATGCCCGGCTTCGAGAACGCCCACGTCGTGTGGGTGTGGGTAGCGAAATCGGTCTCGATCGTGTGGTCACCCTTGGTCGAATCCATGAGCACTTCCTGCTCTTGGCCAAGATTGCGACTAATAAACAGCCCCCACGTCGCACCCTCCGGGACGGACTTCGGTTCGAAGTTTAGGTTGACGGTTCCGTTGGTCTGCCCATAGTCGAGGGACTGTGTGTTGTAGCCCGGCCAGATGATGTCGTGGTTTTGGGTTTCCGGAAGCATATAGAACTTCTCGCCAACCTTGCCCATGAAGTCGAGCTTCTTATCGCCCATGCGCTCGCTGCGCTTGACGAGAGCGTTGTCGTGGACAGCGAGCACGACGTCATCGAGCGGACGGTCGACGACGCCCTTGTCCACGAGGGACGTTTCGTCCTCCAACACCGTGGTGAGCTTGTCGCCCTCGCGCATCGCTTTGATGTCCACGTGGCCGTGGTCGAGGAAGTGCTTGCTCGAGCACTTCTTTTCGGGCACAGCCGGTTCGGAGGGCTGCTGGTGTGGCTTAGTCGTCGGTGTTGGGGCTGCTGAAGACCCAGTGGACTCGGATTCGGTAGCACTGCCCAAAGTCCCCTTCGCGTCGAAAGTTTTGCCCCGCTGGTAACTCTTCGCGAGGACGACCGTGCCGGACTGAGCCTTGATGGTCGGGTGGGGGATGACGACAACGCGGGCTTCCTGGCCGTTGTAGAGGTTCTCGTCACCGATCAGGACCTCGCCGTGACCATTGTGGATATAGCCTTCGAAGTCGAGCCCCGCGTATGTGGCGTCACCACCATCGTAGAAACCGCCGCTGATGAATCCGTTGAAGTTCTTATCTTCGGTCTCAACGACGAGCTTGGAGGAGGATTCGCCGTACGGCTCAATGTGAGCGGTGAACTTCGAATTCGTGACGGTCGGCTCTTCCGTGTCTTGTAGCTGGCGCACCGTTGACGCGTCGCCGGTGTGGTCGGACCAGGTCTCCGCCGAATCCTCGGAGGTGACGGCGGCTTCCTTTCCGGGGGTGTAGTGCAGCGGCGTTGAGACCCAGCGCGGGCCATCGTCCGGGGTAAATACAGCCTGGATCTGGGAGTCCTTGGGGCCCAAGAACTCGTCCCACTGTGCAGTACCGTCCTTGACGTCCAGATCTGTGAGGAAGTAGCCGTCGATAAAAAGCGTGAGCGTGCCGTTAGCTTTGTTTCCGGCCTCGAACTTGAGCGTCGACAGGTGCTCATCACCTTCCTGGGACCGCTTTGCCTTGGGAGCCACGCTCAGGGAGTAAGCGGCATCGGCAAGCTCAGCCTGGGAGCCGGGCTTGGCTGCGTCGAAGCGCTCGCGCGTGCTCTGAGTCTTTTCCGCCTTGGGGGACTGGCCGCCTACTTGCACTACGGCGACGGTCGGTTGCGAGGCGATGAGTTTTCCGTCCTTGCCGCGCGCGGTGGTGCGGTACGTCAGCTCATAACGGCCCGGCTTAGAAAATGCCGTGTAGTTGTGGAAGTGACTTCCTGCGGTGAGCGGAATGGACTTCGGGGAGTCCTGAGAAGTGCCGAGCAAACGGTGTAGGCCAGATTCGGAATCAAGATAGCTAAACAGCTCGACGTCGCCGGGGCCATTGACAGAGAGGAGGTCGAGTGACGCGGTGTGATCGCGGAAAGCTTCCATGGGAAGCCCAGCGTCGGCCCCAAATCCCATCCAAATTGGCTGTTGGGATCCCCAGGTAGCAGCCGGAGCGGTGTAGTAAGTCTCGCCTGGTTCGCCAAAAAAGTCGAAGAGGCCATTTTTGGGCAGTGTGAACTGGTATTGATTCCGGCCGTCGCTCCCGTAACCTTTTCCAACCCACGCAACAGTATCGTCCAGGGGAGTCGTTGTGCCTGAGACCTCGGACTTGAGGACGAACGTGTCGTTTGCCCAGAAGGTCTTCGGCGAGTCGACGTGCGCGGCGGTGGCGACGGTGCGGCCGTCGTCCGGGCCGGCGTGCGCGACGGCGGGGGAGACCAGAGCTACTGCGGTGAGCAGAGCGAGAGAGCGAGAGTGAATGCGAGACACGAGGGTCCTTTCTTCAGTTATTTTGGAACGGAGCACACTATAGGTGATGACTTTCATTACCGTTAGTGGATACCCCCGTGAAATTTTTGTGGCCAGCATTTATTGATAGTTGTTTCCATTACGCTTACCCCCGCCTCGTTCTGAGTGTTCGTCCGTGCTGGTCTACCATGGTGGGCATGACTGAGAACGCTAGTGACATTCGGGTTCGATTCTGCCCGTCCCCGACCGGCACGCCCCACGTGGGCATGGTCCGCACCGCCCTGTTCAACTGGGCTTATGCCCGCCACACCGGCGGCAAGCTCATCTTCCGTATCGAAGATACTGACGCCGCCCGTGACTCGGAAGAGTCCTACCAGGCCATCATCGACTCGCTCGAGTGGCTTGGCTTGGGCTGGGACGAAGGCGTCAACGTCGGCGGTCCCGACGGCCCGTACCGCCAGTCTCAGCGCATGGACATCTATGCGGACGTCCTGCAGAAGCTCATTGATGGCGGCTATGTTTACCCGGCGTACTCCACCGCGGAAGAGGTTGAGGAGCGCCACAAGGCGGCTGGCCGCGATCCGAAGCTGGGCTACGATAACTACGACCGCAACCTCACCGAGGAGCAGATCGAGGCCTTCAAGGCCGAAGGTCGCAAGCCTGTGTGGCGCCTGCGCATGCCGGACAAGGACTGGACCTGGAACGATCTCGTCCGCGGCGAGATGACCTTTAAGTCTGAGACTCAACCCGACTATGTGGTAGCCCGCTCCAACGGCGCGCCGCTGTACACGCTGGTCAACCCGGTTGATGACGCACTGATGAACATCACGCACGTCCTCCGCGGTGAGGACCTGCTGTCCTCGACCCCGCGTCAGCTGGCCCTGTATGAGGCGCTGGTCGAACTTGGCATTGCCAAGCAGACTCCGCAGTTCGGTCACCTGCCGTTCGTTATGGGTGAGGGCAACAAGAAGCTGTCCAAGCGTGACCCGCAGTCCAACCTGTTCAACCACCGCGACAACGGCATCATCCCCGAGGGTATGCTCAACTACCTGTCCCTTTTGGGCTGGTCCCTGTCTGCGGAGCAGGACATCTTCTCCGTCGAGGAGCTCATCGCCAACTTCGACGTCAAGGACGTTCTAGGCAACCCGGCCCGCTTTGATCAGAAGAAGCTCGAGGCCATCAACGCGGACCACATTCGCCTGCTCGCTCCGGAGGTCTTCAAGGACCGCCTGCGCGCGTACTTCACCGAGTACACCGACTTCCCAGCCGACTATGGCGACGCGAAGTTCACCATCGCCGCGGATCTCGTCCAGACGCGCATCAAGGTGCTCTCGGACGCCTACGACCTGCTCAAGTTCCTCATCATCCCGGATGACAAGCTCGAGCTAGACTCGAAGTCTGCGAAGAAGAACCTCAAGGAGGACGCCGTCCAGCCGCTCGAGGTGGGCATCGCCGCCCTCGAGGGCATCGAGGACTGGACCACCGCCAACATCGAGCCTGCGCTGTCCAAGGCTCTCATCGAGGACTTGGAACTTAAGCCGCGCAAGGCCTACGGCGCCCTGCGTGTTGGCATGTCCGGTCAGCAGGTCTCCCCGCCGCTCTTCGAGTCCATGGAACTCTTGGGCAAGGAGTCGACCATCGCGCGTCTCAAGGCTGCCTTGGCCGTGACGCCGTACCAGGCGCCCGAGACCTAAGAGCTTGCCGATGCCCCCGCAACCTTCCGGTTGGCGGGGGTTTCGCGTGTTTTAATCGGCGACGACGTATTCCCACTGGGGGTCGGGGATATGTCCGTCGCGCAGCTCGAGCAGTGCCAGGCCATGCGCCATGGCGGTGTAGCTCAGCCCCAACTGCGTATTGTTGTCGGCCATCCAGTGGAAGGGCTCGCGCGCCCAGCCCGGCAAGTCCCTGGGCAAGTACTCGCGCGGGAAGAGTCGGCCCGTCATGAGCTCGTAGAGATAGGGGTTCTCACGGAAATAGTCGCGGTGGGCGGCGAGGACCCCTGTGGCGCCGTTTTCTTCCCATCCCTCGCGCAGATGCTGACCGTATTCGCTGAGTGCCTCTGTGGCGACGAGAGCCGCGATTTCCTCCATACCGGAGACGTGCTTGTAGAGACTCGGCGCCTTGATACCGATTTCATTGGCGATGTCGCGAATAGAAATCTCTGGCCACCCGTAGTCCTGTAGGAGCAGGCGGGCGGCGGTGACAATCTCGTCCGTACGGCTCATGAACGTATCTTTCTTCCGGCG
Source organism: Corynebacterium sp. HMSC072G08 (assembly GCF_001809185.1). NCBI lineage: Bacteria > Bacillati > Actinomycetota > Actinomycetes > Mycobacteriales > Corynebacteriaceae > Corynebacterium > Corynebacterium sp. HMSC072G08. The sequence goes on along the minus strand of NZ_KV796434.1, from coordinate 4,742 downwards.
GGCGATAGATTCTACGCGTGCCCGTGTAACAATGAAGCTAACACAATTAGCCACGCGATGTCACCTTGAGAACACGTCCTGACCTGCCGATTTGTCACACGTACCGTTCTTGCCTATAGTTATATCTCGTCGCACAGAGCGAGTCACTTACACCGGCAAGGTGAAAGAGACAAGCACTTGATGACAATGGCCTATGGTGTAATTGGCAACACAACGGTTTCTGGTACCGTCATTCTAGGTTCGAGTCCTGGTAGGCCAGCAGTGTTTACTGCTGGAACAAGCAGTAACACTAGTTCTATGCCCCGTTCGTCTAGCGGCCTAGGACGCTGGCCTCTCACGCCGGTAACACGGGTTCAAATCCCGTACGGGGTACAAAATAGCGAAAGCCTCCAACTTCGGTTGGAGGCTTTCGTCATGCATGGCCTGTCTACTGCGCAGCGTGGTGCTCGCCGACGAGACGCGCGACGTGCAGCGCAAGGTAGCTCACCTCGTCGTCAGTGAGCGGCGCGCCAAGGCGCAGCTCGAGGACGGAGGCGAGGCGGCTGGCGCAGGTTACCGCTTGCGGGTGGGACAGCTGCAGGCTGTCTTTGAGGACGCTCATGCCCTCGTTGAGCTGCCGGCCTTCGTTCACGCGCACGAAGAAGTAGCGCATGTGCGTGATAAAACGTGCGGCGGAAATGGACTGACGGTCGAGTTCGATGTCAAAGCTTGTATCGATGATGTCGAAGAGCTGCCCGAACACGCCCGTCATGCGGTAGGTTTCCGCAAGGCCGTCTGTGTGGAAACCAGCGTTGACCAAGTGCATGGCGATGGCAACGGCCTCGACCTGCGGCAGGTCGAGCTCGAGCTGCTTGTTCACGTGGGCAAGAATCCGCTCTCCGGCCGCGTACTCAGCGGGGTAGAGGTGCTTGACCTCGGCGGTGAGTGGATGCGGCTGGGCGGCGGTGGCGGCATCGGCAGCAACGCGCACCGCAGCGACGCTGAGGTGGTCAGCGAGGGCCACAACGGTGGCCGAGCCTCGATCCTCGAATTCGGCACGGAGCGCGTCATCGGCCGCGGCGAGGAACCTGGGGTCCAGCGCCGCGAGCTGTTGCGCGAGGGTATCGCTATCGCGATCATTTTCGGGCCTGAACGTGCGCGTGACTTTGTCAGTCTTGACCGGCTGGCCAGGCTTCGCTTGGAAGCCCACGCCCCACCCAGTGAGGATGGCTTCCGCGCCGGTCTCGTCGACCGCGAGGACGACGTTGTTATTGAGCACACGCACGACCTTCATCGCTGCAGATTGCCTCTCTTTGGATGGGAACGGGCGGGACTACTTGGTGAGGGACTCGCCGTTGGTGGCGATGACCTCTTTGTACCAGTCGAAGGACTTCTTTTTGTAGCGATCGAGCGTGCCGGAGCCGTCATCGTCGCGGTCGACGTAGATGAAGCCGTAACGCTTGGACATCTGCGCTGTCGATGCGGAGACCAAGTCGATGCAGCCCCACGTGGTGTAGCCGAGGACCTCGACACCGTCCTCGACAGCCTCGCCGACCTGGACCAGGTGCTGGTTCAGGTAGTCGATGCGGTAGTCATCCTCGACAGTGGGGCCTTCGGGGCCATCGACGAGCTTGTCTTTGGCACCCAAGCCGTTTTCAACGATGAACAGCGGCTTCTGCCAGCGGTCCCAGTATTCGTTCATGATGATGCGCAGGCCGACCGGGTCGATTTGCCAGCCCCACTCGGAGGCCACGAGGGTCGGGTTGGGAACGCCACCCACGATATTTCCTTGACCTGCCGTGTCCTTGGCCGGATCAGCGGTTTCGCACACGGACATGTAGTAGGAGAAGGAGACGAAGTCGACCGTGTTGGTAAGGTCGTCACGATCCTGCTCAGTGATATCCAGCTCGACACCGAGGTTCTTGAGCTTGCGCAGGTAGTAACCCGGGTAGTACCCACGGCAGTGGATATCACCAAAGGCAAGGTCATCGTGGCTCTTATCCAGCGCTTTGAGGGCATCCTGTGGATTCGGCGTTAGCGGGTAGCGTGGCACCGCGATGATCATGCAGCCGACCTTGTTGTTCGGGTCTATCTCGTGTGCAATCTTAGTGACACGTGCAGAGCCCACGAGTTCGTGGTGGACAGCTTGGTAAAGCTTCTGCGGGCCAACCTCCTCTGGCGTGCCCTCGAGACCACCGAAGAACGGGAAGTGGAGTACCGAATTAATCTCGTTGAAGGTGAGCCAGTAGTGCACGCGACCCTTGTAACGCTCGAACACGGTGCGGCAGTACTTCTCAAAGAAGTTGATGACTTCACGGTTGGACCACCCGCCGTACTCGCGTGCGATGGCGAGAGGTGTTTCGTAGTGGCTCAGCGTGACGAGGGGCTCGATGCCGTACTTCTCGAGTTCGTCGAGCACGCGGTCATAGAAGCGCAGGCCCTCCTCGTTCGGCTCATCTTCATCGCCGCGTGGGAAGATGCGGCTCCAGGCAATGGAGAAGCGGAAGGTCTTAAAGCCCATCTCACCGAACAGTGCGATGTCCTCGGCATAGCGATGATAGAAATCGATGGCCTCAAGCTTGAGGTTGTCATCCGTGGGGCCTTCCGTGGGCGGAGTTTGCAAGCCATCGGGCATGACGTCTTGGATGCTCAGGCCCTTGCCATCCACGTTGTATGCGCCTTCGATTTGGTTTGCGGCGGTGGCGCCGCCCCAAAGGAAATTCTGTGGGAACATGTATGGATTTCTCCTTGTGATGAGTGCTGGAAGGCAGGACGTTGGTGTCCAGCCTAGGGATAAGTGGATTACTTCGCCGCGCGCAGGCCGGGTTCTCCAGCGACGACCAAGCCAGGCTGTGCGAGGTGCTCGACCGTGCTGAGCTTCTTCGAATTGGTGACAATGAGAAGGGTCGTGGCCTTGTACCCAGCCTTAGCTACCGCGTCGAGGTCCACGTCGACGATGGGCTGGCCAGCTTGGACGTGGTCGCCCACCGTGACGTGGGGCGTAAAGCCCTCGCCGTCCATCTGAACCGTGTCGATGCCTACGTGAACGAGGGTCTCGACGCCACCAGCTGACTTGATGCCGACGGCGTGGCCGGACTTGGGAGCGGCGATGACTTTGCCCGATACCGGTGCGAGCACCTGTCCATTCGATGGCTCGACGGCGATGGATTCGCCCATGGCGCCTGAAGCGAAGACCTTGTCTTCAACCTCGTCGAGCGGGATGACCGTGCCGTTGACGGGGATGAGCACCGTGTCAGACGACGCGTCCTCTGTTGCAGCGGCCGTGTTGTCGTCGCCTTCAGTGGCTTCGAGCTCGGCTGCGGCCTTAGCGGCCTTGGCTTCTTCTTCCCTGCGCTCAGCGCGGGGGAGCAGGATCCAGGTACCGACAAACGCGATGACCATGGCGATAATCGTGCCGATGACGAACATGAGGAAGTTGCCTTCGCCCAGTGCCGCAGGGAATGCGAGCAGGGACGGGAACGTGAAGGAGTTGAAGGACACACCGGCCAGGCCGATGATGATGCCGCCGACAGCACCACCCACGACGCCAGCGTAGAACGGAACCTTGAGTGGGAGGTTGATGCCGTAGATGGCAGGTTCAGTAACACCCGCCAGGATGCCGGAGACAGCGGACGGGCCGGCGAGCTTGCGACGCGCCGGAAGGTGCGACCGGAGTGCGACAGCGGTAACTGCTGCGGCTTGGGCCATTACGGCTGCCTGGAGAGGTGCCATCATCGCGGAATGGCCCAGGTTGGCGATGTCATTGAGGAAGATAGGGACGAAGCCCCAGTGCAGACCGAAGATGACGAGGACCTGCCAGAAAGCACCGAGCAAACCCCCGGCCAGCCACGGAGCGACCTGGAACAGCCAGGCGACGCCAGCAGAAATCCACGCGGCCAGCTTCATAGTCAGGGGGCCTACAGTGAGCAGGACGATGGGGACCATGATGAGCAAGACGAGGACTGGAGTCATGAAGTTGCGCACCGCGGAAGGCAGAATCTTCTCGCAGTAATGCTGCACGTAGCTGGCCAGCCACACGGTGACGATGGCCGGAATGACGGACGAGCTGTAATCCATCGCCGTGAGCGGAATACCGAGAAGCTTGAGGTCAGCGTCAACCGAAGCGAGCCCGATAATGCTCGGGTAGACGAGCGGAGCAACGGTCGCCATGGCGATAAACTCGTTCATCTTGAACCGACGTGCGGCGGTCACTGCGAGGAACATGGGCAGGAAGAAGAACAGGCCGTCTGCCAGTGCAGCAAAGACGATGTAATTCGTGGATTCGGTGTCAAACCAGCCCAGGTTTGTTCCAGCAGAGAGGAATGCTTTGACGAGGGCAATGCCGGCGAGGGGCCACAGGATTGGAGTAAACAGCGAAGAAATGAGCTGGATGAAGGCGTTAAATGCGTTGGGCTTTTCTCCATTGTCTTCATCGGAATCTTCGACCGCTGCGCCCTTGGCACCCTTGGTCGCCATACCGGGTAGCGACACCACGGCGTCATACGCAAATGGCACATCGTTGCCAATGACGATCTGATGCTGGCCACCGGCCTTCATGAGCGCAATGACGCCCGCGGTGTCCTCAATCTTTGAGTCGTTGACTTTACAGGCGTCTTTAATCTTGAAGCGCAGACGCGTGGCGCAGTGGGTCACGGAGCTGACGTTGTCTGCTCCGCCGAGTCCTTCGAGCACTGCCTTGGACAGCGGCTCGAAGTCGGTCTTCGTGGTCATCGGGCTAAGTAGCAGAAAGCGTGTCTGATTCT
>NZ_KV796433.1:0-935 GCF_001809185.1 Corynebacterium sp. HMSC072G08 | reverse complement strand
CTAATCAATGCACTCTAAAACCGGAAGAGCCAGTAACGATTTGTCAAGAGCTTCACGAATCGTTAAGCGCTTGCTACTATGGAAAGTGAAGGTATGGTTCGATAAGGAAAGGGGCAGATCATGGACACTCGGGAAGGCGGACGTTTTAGCTCGGCGGCGAAAGCCGCTACGCCGCTCGCGCACGTCAATAAGCGTGAAGGCATTCTCTTGCTCGTGTTGGCGGCAAGCTCCGCTGTGCTCCTTGCGGTGAACTTTCAGGCGGCCAATTGGGAATGGGGTGGGCTCATCCGTGCCGTCGTGGTCGCGCTGTACCTCTTCGTTCTGTGCCTCGTAATTGTGCTGTTGCAACAGGCGAGGAAGGCTCATCCTCGAGGATTTATGACCAAGCTTGTTGCTGCCTTCGGATTTATCGTGGTCTCCTTCCTGTTCTTTGATCTGGTGTGGCCGCGGTGGGTAGACCCGCACGACACGCACTGGGCGGTGACCACGCTTGTCGCGGTGCTCTGCGCTGCGCCTGCGGGGTGGTGCGGTGTCTACCTGCTGCGCAAGGGGGAACTGTGGAGCTAAGCGAGGCACGCCAGGCCCTTGGCACCCCCATTCACTCGCCGGTGCGGCTCAGTGTCATGGCGGCGCTCAATAGCGTGGATTCGGTGGATTATCAGACCCTCAAAGACGAGTTGGGGGTGAGCTATTCGTTGCTCACGAAGCATGCGACGCTCCTTGAGGAGGCCGGCTTGTTAAAGATTTCAAAAGATTTCGAGGGGCGCACACCCGTGACACGTCTTCGACTCACTCGTTCGGGTCGCCGGGCCTTCGCACAGTACCTGGAAGCACTGGACCGCCTCGTGGCGGGGCTTACTTAAACAACGGGGTTATCTGGGATACGGGAAAGCCAGTCATGCAGGGCGGAATCAAGCGGTGGATGCGCCACGCTT
>NZ_KV796432.1:0-250 GCF_001809185.1 Corynebacterium sp. HMSC072G08 | reverse complement strand
CTCTTTCGTCTCTCGGCTCAAGGAAGAAAACGTCGACTCCTTGCGCGAACTTACAGGCTGGCGCCGCACCGACTACTGGGACGCTGGCCTATCGACCGCCGACGCCGACTTCTACATGCCTCTCGTGCGCACCTTTTGGGAAGCCTCGCATCCACGCATCGGCGAAGCCCGCGACGCCGCCCGCCGCCTCGGCCACGGCATCCGCGTCCTGGCCAAAATCGACCGGCTTTCCAAGAAAGGCGACAACCCC
>NZ_KV796431.1:0-215 GCF_001809185.1 Corynebacterium sp. HMSC072G08 | reverse complement strand
TGGTCGGCCTGGCACATCGAGAACGGAATCTTACAGTCCGGATCCATACACGTGTGCTGGACCGCCGCTATCATGTCGCGTTGGGCTTGGGTGAAGTAGCGTTTGAGGCGGTATTGCTTCATCGGCTCGTTGCGCGCGTTGACAATCGTCGCTAGCCCCACCCCGGCGAGGAGTTCTTCCATAAGTTCTGCGCCGGTGCGCCACGTGCCGTCTGT
>NZ_KV796430.1:0-2031 GCF_001809185.1 Corynebacterium sp. HMSC072G08 | reverse complement strand
CCGTAGCGGACACACATTTTGCTACTTAGCCCAGCTTTGTTACAGTAAAAAGTAGTTCCAATAGTCTCTGTCGTCCCGTCTCCCGGGCCACCACAACGCCCGCGGCGGGAACGGTCCGTCTTGCAAGGAGTTGTGTGTCTACTCGTCCCCGTCCTCTCCGCGGCCTGCTCGCCGCTCTGGCGGCAGCCGCGACGCTGCTTTCCCCGAGCATGGTCGCTCAACCTGCCGCACAGGCTCAACCCCAGGCTGAGAATCGGCCAGCCATCGCGTGGGAAGACTGCCCCGCTGAGGTCACTATCGACCGCGCGCAGTGTGGCCGTGTCACGGTCCCCACGTATTACGGTCACCCGGACCGCGGCACGATTTCCGTCGGCTTCGTCAAGGTGCCTGCGGCCAATCCTTCTGCACGCCGTGGTGCGCTCTTTACCAACCCGGGTGGCCCGGGCGGCGACGCCTACGGGTGGGCTGGCAATGACGCAATTGCGTGGCCACAGGCCGTGCGCGACGAGTGGGACGTCATCGGCGTCCAGCCCCGCGGCCTGCCCGGCTCCACGCCAGTGCGCTGTGAGGAAGCAGGAGGCAGCGAAGCTGACGTTTTCCTTGCCTACGGCAAGCTAGTGCGTGACGCCTGTGAGAAGGGTACGCCGGGCTACACTCACTCGCTCACCACGGAAAATACCGCGCGTGACTGGGAGGAAGTGCGCAAGGCCCTGGGCGAGGACCGCATCTCCATCGCAGGCCTCAGCTACGGCACGTTCCTCGGCTCGACGTATGCCACGCTCTTCCCGCAGCACACGGACCGCGTCGTGCTCGACTCCGCCATGGGAACGAGCCTCACGTGGAACGGCCTCCTGCCCGCACAGCGTGCCGGCTATGAGGGCGCCTACCACGATCTCTTCGCGTACATCGCGGCCAACGACGCACGCTTCCACCTCGGCACGACACCTCTGGCGGTCTACGAGCGCTGGGCTGCTCGCATCCAGCGCGAATCCGGCGTGCGCCCCACCACGCTCCCGCCGAACGCGAAGATTGGCGACCTACCGCCCGGTCTTGAGGTCGTGGGCCAGCCCGGCGCCGATCTCATGACGGCCACGGGCGCGCTGCGCGCCAACGCCAATTTCCTTGCAGACAAGGTGACGCATCCCAACTCCGTGCCCGTGACGTCTACGACCTTCGCGATCACACGCGAGGTCGGCCCGCGCCCCGAGACGTGGGAGAAGTTCGCCGAACACCTCGCAGGACAGCGCGACATGGCCGCGGAGGGGATCGGCGGCCTCAGCGAGCAGGACCAACAGAAATTCATGGACGCGGCCATGCAGGCGCAAAATATGCAGGCGCTCATCATGTGCAACGAGAACACCGTTCCTGGCGACCCCACGCAGCTGCCGCTGCTCGTCTGGTCCAACTTCGTGACGGGCGACTTCAATGACGTTTTTCCGGCGCTGTGGGGCTCTGGCACCGCCTGCAGCGGCCGCGGCCCGGTAGCCACCCCGGTCAAGCTCAGCGGCGCACACCTGGCGACCCGCCCGCTCATGCTCTCCGGCACCCGCGACCCGCAGACGCCGTACCGCTACCAAGGCGAAATCCGTGACGCCATGGGCGCCCACCAGGTCACCGTCAACGGTCCGGGCCACGGCCACTTTGCTCTCGGCAACAAGGCCGTGGATGACATCGTGGTGGACTACCTGCGCACCGGTCATACCGCCGCTACCTCGGCACCGGGGCTGCACTAGGATTTTCACTCAGTCCAGCCACCACGCCACCCCCGGGGCAATTCCTGTTCCGGGAAGGGTGTGAGTTAAACTATTCCTCGTTGCGTGCGCAGTGCCCGGCGGTGCTGCGCACAGCACATGCCTCCGTAGCTCAGCGGATTAGAGCATCGGTTTCCGGTACCGAAGGTCGCAGGTTCGATCCCTGTCGGGGGCACAATAAAAATCCCGTTGACCAGCAGAAATGTTGGCCAACGGGATTTTGTTTGCACGTCTCAACGTTCGGCCCCTCGGGGCTAAGTAGCAAAATGTGTGTCCGCTA
>NZ_KV796429.1:0-104338 GCF_001809185.1 Corynebacterium sp. HMSC072G08 | reverse complement strand
TATCAGGTGTCCACCAAACAGGGGTCAGGTCCCGGCCACCGTTTGATGAATATGGCAACGTGGTCGACATTTTCCGGACAATGCGGTGCGCGCGCCATCGGACAGGGAATCCGCCAGCTAACGCGCAGCGCGGAGGCGGTTTCGTAGGTGCGTTGAGTTGATGGATGCGTTTGTACTTTCCTACCGTGTTCGGCACGCCGTAGCTCGAAAGTGTCTAATCTCGTATGGGATACTCGTGGGTATGGCAGCAACATCTTCGATGTCGTATCCGCCTGATCTGCGTCTATCGAGCCTAGCTCTCGCCGACGGCGGGATGCGCGAGGAACTCGGACTTAACGCGTCGTGGCGTGCGGTCGATGAGTCACGCGTCCTGGGAACAGGGGAGGAGTGCTTCCAGCGTGCGAGTGCGAACCTGCTTGAGTTTCGTGCGCACCGATATGCCGGGGTGCGCGTGCGCCGCGATCCTGTGGACCCAGACGTGGTGTGGCTACGCGTGGGTCCGACGCTCTCGCCGTGCCGCATTCTGCATGTCGAGCGCACGCCGCAGCGCACCGCGTTGGTCTACGGGACGCTGCCCGGGCACGTCGAGTGTGGCGAAGAGGCGTTCCTCATCGAGCATCGCGCCGATGGCAGTGTCGTAGGCAGGTGTGTCGCGTTTTCCCGCCCCGAGCGCTGGTTCGCGCGGCTGGCCCCGCACCTCGCGGCAGCCGCTCAGAGCCTCATCACCCGGCGCTATCTCGCGGGCATGGCGAAGCAGGAATAACGAAGGGACAGCGGTTCGAGCCACGCGTCAGCGTGGGAATGAGGACGAGAGTTTCTCCAGTTGTGCCCGGGCTGCGACAATCCCCTCAACAGCAGGCTTGATCGCTGCGGATGAGAGAGGCATGCCTGCCGAGCTTAGCTCTAAAAGGGAAGAACCGCAGGCGTCCTGGTTGCCTTGCATACACGCGGATTGGCGGCTTACTGAGGACAGCATGACTCCGATGAGAGTGCCTCCTGCGGAGAGGATGCCCAGTGTGCCTGTGGCGTTCGAGGAATTCTCGGAGGAGTCGTCGGCCGTGGCCGTGGGGACGGTTAATGCGAGTGCTGTGGCGGTCGCGACCGTGACGAAGCGTGAGGAGTAGTGCATGCGGGGTCCTTTTTAGCGCGCGCCGAGTCCGAGACGCGAGGAGCTGGCAGCGAGCGAGTCATTGGCCATCGTGGCGAGACCCGAGACGAGGCTATAGCCGCCAAGCAGACTCGAGCCGATGAAGCTGCTGGTGAGCGACCTGATGTCGCACTGGGCATCGGGGTTGCCGGCGTAGCACGTGTTGTAGGCCAGACCGCTAAGCGAGACGTCCATGACAACGAGGCCGAGGAGAACATAACCGATGACGGCACCGGCCTCGGAACTTCCGTCTGAGCTCTCATCCGACTTCTTGCCGTCAGTCTGGGGCGACGTGCCTGCCTCCTGGTGCGCGGCGGTCTGGGCTGCCTCTACGGTGGCGTATGCGTGCGCCTCTACTGCGATGGCTGTCGGAGCCGGAGCTACGACGGTGGTGGTGAGGCTTGCCGTGGCGGTCATTGCAGCTACAAGCAGTGTGATACGGCGGGGGAGATGAAGTGACATGGAAGGTCCTTGAAAGATGCGAGATGGGAGAGACGTGGTCGAGCCAGCTGGGTGAACCGGCTGTAGCGTGAAGATTTACTGAGCGTTGCGAGCGAGCATGGCGTTATTCGCGTGGGCGCCCAAAAAGAGCGCGCCGATGAAAAGAATGGCGGCAACGATACCGATGGCCGTGTCTTTGGCGGCTGAGCTTGCGTCGTTGTCGGCCTTGAGCTCTACGGACTGGATAACAGGGGCAGTCTGTGCATGCGCGAGCGCTGGCGATGAGACCGTGAGTGCAGTGGCCAGTATGGTAGCGGTAAGCGCTTGAGAGATGCGTCGCATGAGAATGAGCCTTTCGTGAGGGGTGGGTTTAACGCTGATTGATGGGGCAGGTGTTGAGGCCAAAGAGCCTGTAAAGCGGGCAGAAGCCCAGTGCTGCGGTGGCACCGAGGATGGTGCCCATGACGATGAGTGCGATTCCTGCTGGGCTCTTGGGCTTGACTGCGAAGAACGCAAGCAAGAAAGCGACAACGGCGCCTGCGCCGCGTACGGAGCGATCAGTGATGGACTCGTTGCGTTGTATGACGAGACCTTTCACAGAAGAAAGAGTTAAAGAATGAAAGAGACGCCGGAATTACATAAACGATGCTGTACAGACAACCTCTTCATCTAGATTAGGCCGCGGGAGGAACGGGCGGAACCACATGAGATGTGATCTTGGCGGTGTCAACCGTCCGCCTGTCGTGCAACGCAGTTGCGCGCAACTTGCGCTGTGTCATGTGCGCAGCGGGAGGATGTTGTGGATGTAGTACCAGAATCCCTGCGGGTTCACGATGGGCAGCGCGCTCAGCGTGAAAGCCTGGCTGGCAGCGGAGCTCGTGTACGTCGCTGCGATGGCATATTGGTCAGTGGTTGCACTCTCATCGCGGTAGCGAATACCCGTCGCGATGAGGTCGTAAGCGGCCAGTCCGCCCACGACGCCGAGCACGATGCCGGCGGTGCTCACGGTAACTGCGCAGGTGACTTTGACGCCGAGGAGTCGGCACGAAGTATGGGCCATGGAGGCTTCTTGATATGAGGTTGTGTAGGGGCAACGATATCCAACAAGACCAGCGCAGGGAGGGAGCGACGGTGGAGTAAAGGCGGCATCGGCAAGCGCAATGGAACGGAATTTTGTTGTTTTGAGCAGCAGGTGTAGTGTAATCCCAGAAGTTTGAACGACCGATTGGTCGAGCTCAAGTTTCACCGAAGACCGTTGGTCGCCTAGAAATAGGCCGAAGGTTCCCGCTTAAAGGGACGGCCCACGCAGGAGACACTTGCGATATACATGGCCTTAAAGCCGTGCGCCTCGTGCTCTTGCACGGGGCTTTTTGTTTGCGCAAAAAGCTCCGGCGGAAAATATTAAGAGATGTTTCGAAAGGAGGCGAGAGAACAAAATGGCAAACCCGAAGAATACCGCTGACCTGGCTACTCTGAAGGAGAAGCTCGAGGGTGCAAACTCCGTCGTGCTCACCGAGTACCGTGGTCTGACCGTTGCTCAGCTCCAGGAGCTGCGTAACAACCTTGGCTTTGACGTTGAGTACTCCGTCGCCAAGAACACCCTCTTCAAGATCGCTGCCGCTGAAGCTGGCATCGAAGGTCTTGACGAGCTGCTGACCGGCCCGACCGCTATTGCGTTCATTAAGGGCGAGGCAGTGGATGCCGCTAAGGTTATCAAGAAGTTCGCTGATGATAACAAGGCATTCGTCGTCAAGGGTGGCTACATGGACGGCAACGCACTGTCTGCCGACCAGGTCAACGCCATCGCCGAGCTGGACAACCGCGAGACCACTCTCGCAAAGCTGGCTGGTGCCATGAAGGGTTCTATGGCAAAGGCTGCTGCAGTCTTCAACGCTCCTGCAACCAAGATGGTCCGCACCGCTGCGGCCCTGCAGGACAAGAAGGCTGCCGAGGCTTAAAGTCGCGAATACTCGCGCACACAATTAAAACACACACACTTTGGAACGCACGGCGTTCCGCACAGAAAGGATGGCCATCATGGCTAAGCTCACCAAGGACGAGCTCATTGAAGCTTTCAAGGAAATGACCCTCATCGAGCTCTCCGAGTTCGTCAAGGAATTCGAAGAGGTCTTCGACGTTGAGGCTGCTGCTCCGGTTGCAGTTGCAGCTGCAGGTGCCCCGGCTGCCGGCGGCGCTGCTGAGGAAGAGAAGACCGAGTTCGACGTCGTTCTGACCGACGCTGGCGCAAAGAAGATCGGCGTCATCAAGGTTGTCCGCGAGATCGTCTCCGGCCTGGGCCTGAAGGAAGCCAAGGAGCTCGTTGAGTCCGCTCCGAAGGCTATCCTCGAGGGTGCTTCCAAGGACGACGCTGAGGCCGCTAAGGCTAAGCTCGAAGAGGCTGGCGCTTCCGTCGAGCTCAAGTAATTTCCTTTCGGACTTACTTGTGGCTTAAATGCCACGACCCCCACCGACTGTTGTTGGATGGGGGTCGTTCCCGTTTTCTTGCCGCCCGTGGGGATGTCCCGTGAGGAGATGGGGCCTTATCGCGCGGCGGGGGAGCGCGACAGTGATGTCACGATGGTGAGCGTTTGGGGAAACTCGGGCAGGGATTGCCGGCAGAGACTGAGTCGAAGCTAGTAATCGAAACGGTTGTCGCTGCCGGGTTGACCTGCGTTAGAACGCGGCGTCAGCGGAGCGCGCGAAGGCCTTGAGCTCGTTGCCGGTGAGACGGTACGTATCCCAGTCATCTTGGACTTCGGCGCCGATGTGCTCGTAGAAGCCGATGGCTGGCTTGTTCCACTTGAGCACGGACCACTCGATGCGGGCGTAACCCCGCTCGTGGGCGACGCGGGCGAGTGCGCGGAGGAGGTCGCCGCCGATGCCGCGGCCACGGCGATTCTCACGCACGAAGATGTCTTCGAGGTGGATGCCGTGGACGCCTTCCCGCGTGGAGTAGCTAATGAACCACAATGCGAAGCCATCGAGCGAGGTGCCAGTGGAGAAACTGTCGTGCTCGCCGCGGCGTGCGCCGTCCTGATGCCCGCCCCGAGGGGTCTCCGCGACATGACAGAAGACCTGCGGGGTCGCGCCGAAGAGGGCGCGCTCCAGGTCAGTGGGCGTGGCGCGCACGGCGCCTGGTTCCATCTCGTAGTCGGCGAGCTCACAGATGAGCTCGTGGATTTCTGGAATGTCCTCGGGACGGGCGGGGCGAATCACAAAATTATGCTAGCGCACCCATGGGGTCCCAAGCAGGCAATGTATTCACGTGCTCGCTGGAGAGCGCCTTCTGGTACTCCTCCGGCAGGCGGGACGGGTGGACGGCAATCTCAAAGACGTACTCGTCGAACCAGTCGTCGCGCATGGTCCAAAAGCCCTTGTCCGCCTTGTCCGTGCCCCAGGAGTTCTCCACGCGCCAGCGGGTGGGCTGGCCGTTCGGGGCATCGACGCCGGCGAGCACCATGGCGTGCGTCATGAGCGACTCGTGCGTGCGCAGGCGGTCAGCCTTGTCGATGTCGAGCTTGATGCCGAAGGCCGACTCATAGTCGTAGAGCTTCGCAGCCCAGATACCGGCGTCGCCGTTGGATTGCTGGTCAGTATCGCAGCCGAACCACACAGCGGCGCCGTCCTGCAGCGAGTCGAGTGCGGCCTGGCGGAGGACATCGCTCGGGGCGTTCAGGTACGTGACGTCCTTGCCCACGACGTTGCCCAGGTGGTCCACGGTGTAGAGCTCGCCGTAGGCGTTGCGCGGGTCGTTGACCACGCAGACGTACTCAGAGAGATCCGCAGGCAGCATGCGTGCGGCGAACTCCTGCGGGGTAAACGTGCCCTCGCGGTGGAACTCATTGTCCTTGTCGCGATAAGCCCACTCGAAGTTCTCCGGCGGGACACCGAGGTTGGTGACGAGGATGCGGTAGCAGTCGCGCAGCGCCTGCTCATGGATGCCGGCGCGCTCTGTCTCGGCGGCCGCACGCAGGCGCATCGCGGCGCGGTGGAGGACGGTCTCGAGGTTGCGGTTCATCAGGCGCGTCTGGTTGGAGGAGGCGGTCTCCGGCATGGCGTACTGCGGCACGACGCCGTACTTCTCGACGATGGCAATGAACATGGACCACTGGCCACCGTCATCGATGGGGGAGTCGAGAAGCTGCTTGATGGTGCGGTCATTGATGTCGCGGTCTGCGAGCTCCTCCATGGCCGTGAGGAAATAGTTGGCCTTCTCCAGCTTGTCGAAGAAGTGGATGTAGGTCTGCGAGAACTCGAAGTCCTTGATGTTGGCGGTATCCATGACAGGGCCGCGCAAGGAGTTCAGGCCAGCGAAGATCCAGCAGCGGCCGGATTGCTTCTGGTTGGCGGCGGACCACTTGTCCACCTTGGTCTCCACGGCTGGAGTGAGCTCGGTGGCGAGCGTGTGGTCGAGGAGAACCTGGTCGAGCGACGTGCCAGCGGCAGCGTTGCGCAGCAGAGTGAGCGTCGGGTCCTGGGCCAGTTCCGCGTTGCGAGCGGCAATGGACTGGGGATCTAGTTGTGCGTTGTTCATGAGGGTGGTCTCCTAGATCATCCGGTCGTCGATGGGCAGTTCGATGGGCTGGGTCTTAAGGCCCTTGAGTTGAGCCTCCGTGAGGTATTTCTTGCGCACGATGGCGCTGAAGACGTTATTGTCCACCCAGGCATCCGTGGCGGTGCCGTAGCCCTTGCCGGGGATCTCCTTGTTATCGATGGAGCGGTGCAGTCCGTGAACCTTCGTGCCCCAGGAGTTCTCCACGCGCCAGCGGCCGCGGCCCTCTGCGTCCTCATCGAAGCCGGTGAGCACCATGCCGTGCGTGGGCGTCGAGTCGCCGGAGGCGAGGCGTTCGGCCTTCGTCGTTGAGGTGTCGATGCCATAGAGCAGATCGATAGCGAGAAGGCCCTCATCCCAGACGCCGTCGTTGAACGAGAAGTTGCGGTTGACGTCGCACGCGAACCAGACGGGCTCGTCTGCCTCGAGGCTGCGGCGGGCGGCGGCGCGCAGTTCCGTGACGTCGATATTGAGGTACGTGTAGCCCTCGTCCTCGAGGACGTTGCGGCTAGGGGTGGAGACGTAGAGCTGGTTGTTCTGCGCTTCTTCACGCGGGTCAGCGCCGAGCATGACGTAGTCGTCGAGGTCCGGCAGGAACTTCGCGGCAAACTCGCGCGGGGCCGAGGTCAAGCGGTGGAACTCAGTGTCCTTATCACGGTACGACCACTCGAACTCGGTGGGCGGGAAGCCGAGGTAGACGGCGAGGACGCGCTGGGCGTCCGCGATGGCGGCATCGGCAGCCTGCTGGGCGTCCGCGCCCGCGCGAACCTGGAGGGCGGCGCGGCGCACGATGGTGGCGAGCGTGCGGTTCATCTCGCGGGTATCGCCGGCGGCGTGGGTCTCCGGCATGACCTCGGCGGGCACGGCGCCGTACTTGGCGACGAGGCTGGTAAAGAAGTTCCACCAGCCTCCGTCCGCATTCGCGTCGTCCAGGATGTGGGCGACGACGCGATCGTCGAGGTCAGCGTCCTTGTGCTCGATGAGCTCGTGGAGCACCAGGTTGACGCGCTCGAGCTTGTCAAAGTACTGCAGGTAGATAAAAGAAAACTCGAAGTTCTCGACGTTTAATTCCTTGGCCGCGCGGTGGCGGAAGACGTTGAGCGCCGCGAACATCCAGCAGCGCCCGGAGCGCTTCTGGTTGGTCACCGGCAGGGTGTCGAGCTTAATCTGCGTGGCCTGCTGGACGGCGATGAGCTTGTCATAATCGAGGGCGGCACGGCCGACGCCCACCTGGGTGACGGCATTGCGGGCCGCGTGCAGCTGCGGGTCGTTTACTGCCTGGTGACGCAACTCGGCGAGTAAGTCTGATGTTATGTGGGTCATAGAACCGTTCTAACATACTAGGCTCGATGAGCATGAGTGAACCCAATGTTGTAAAAACCTACGGCGTCGAGGTCGAACGCCTCGCCCAGACGCACTACCGCGCAACCAACCCCGCGGGCGCCTCGCTGGAGTTCGGTGCGGGCGAGGGACTGCTCAGTCCCGTGGAGCTCTTGCTCGCCGCGGTGGCGGGCTGCACCGCTGTCGACGTGGACGTGGTGACCTCGCGCCGGGGTGAGCCTTCGACATTCCGTATTACCGCGGAGGGCGACCGCGTGAACGAGGCCGGGGCGTCCCGGCTTTCCGATGTCCGTCTCGCCTTCGACGTCACCTTCCCCGATACGCCGGAGGGGCGCCAGGCGCAGGCCATGGTGGGACGCTTGGTGCAGGTAAGCCACGACAAGGACTGCACCGTCTCGCGCACGGTGGAGCACCCCACGAACGTGACGTTTAAGGTTTAGCGCGTGCTGTGGATCCTACTCGGCGTCGTGGCGGGGCTGGTCGTGCCGGTCCAGACTGTCATTAATACGCGCCTGCGTGAGTCGACTGGCACGCCGTTCTCGTCGTCCATGATCTCGTTTGCGGTGGGCACGGCAACGCTGCTTACGGCGGTACTCGTGCTCCAGCGCGGGAACTTTGGGCTCTCGGCCGCGTGGGGTGCCCCGCCGTGGATCTGGGCCGGTGGCCTCCTGGGCGTGGTGTTTCTTACCGGCAATATCCTGCTCTTTCCACGCCTGGGTGCGGTGCAGACCGTCGTGCTGCCCATCGCAGGGCAGATCCTCATGGGCCTGATCATCGACCACTGTGGGCTGTTTAGCTCGCCGGTCGCTCGGCTGACGTGGGTACGCCTGCTGGGCGCGCTCATCGTGCTCGCCGGCGTCATGCTCACCGTGGGGCGCCCGCGCGCCCAAGAGACAGGCTGGGGCCTGCTGCCGTGGCAGATAGCCGGCTTCGTCTTCGGCTGCCTGAACGCGTGCCAGGCCGCCATCAATGGGCATCTGGGGCAGCTGGCAGGCTCGGCCCTGTCCGCGGCGTTCGCGTCCTTTGCTATTGGCACCGCGACGTTGCTGTTCATCAATGCCGTGCTGCGGTGGCGTCCACACTTTGACCGTCCGCACGGGGAGCGTAATCCGTGGTGGATGTGGCTGGGCGGAGTGTTGGGCGCGCTCTTCGTCTTCTCCACGGCCTCGCTCGTGCCGCAGATTGGCACGGGGCTCACGGTCGTCGCCACGCTGTTGGGCTCCATGGTCGGGTCTGTCATTATCGAGCGCGCCCGTGGCGAGACCGTGGCGGTCCGGCAGTGTGTGGGGCTCGCTCTCGTTCTCGCGGGCGTCGTGCTTATTCGGTTGGTCTGAACCGGTCGCTGCGCTGTAGTTGTGTGAACTGTGTGCCCTCCGGCGTGGGGTCATCAGGCCACTAAGTTCAGTACACCGCGCACCCGACGATTCGGGTGCGCGGTTTGTGTTGTGTGTGAGCGGTGTGAGGCGTCGATTTAGGCGTCGGTGCCGATCTTGCCGTCTTCCTTCCAAACGACCACGACGGCCGGGCGCGGGGTGGAGTTGCCGCCGTCGGGCCAGTGGGAGGTGGGGGACTCGAAGGTGGCATCGTCAGCTTCGCCTGGGTGCTGGACGTTGACCATGACGCGGTCGTCGTCGACGATGGGGCCGCAGGTCTCCGCGCCGGCGGGGACGGTGAGGAAGCACTTGAGCTCGCCGCGGGTGTCGCCCTCGGTGGTCACGGCGTAGAGGCCGTCGTTGGTGTCGAGCGCGTTGCCGTCGGTGGAGATCCACAGGTTGCCGTGGTTATCGAAGGCCAGGTTATCTGGGCAGGAGATGGGGGAGACCTTCTCCTTGTCGAAGCCGCCGAAGTAGGTGTTGGCCTCCTTCGGGTCACCGCAGACGAGGAAGAGGTTCCACTTGAGGGATTCGCCGGCGTGGTCGTCGGTCAACTCCATGACGAGGCCGTTCTTGTTTTCTTTGACCGGTGCCCACTCCATGGGCTCTTCCTTGTTCTTCTTGGCGTTCTCGCCCGTCGCGCCGCGGTACGAGTTATTGGTGAGCGCGACGTAGACCTTCTCCGTGTCCGGATGGACCTCCATGTCCTCGGGGCGGTCCATCTTGGTCGCACCGACGGCATCGGCAGCCTCGCGGGTAAAGACCGCAACCTCTTCGGCGGTAAAACCGTCGACGTGGGAGACGAACGTGTTGTTCTCCGTGTCCGAGGTGAGCAGCTTGACCCAGGTGCCCTCGCCGTCGAAGGCGCCGTCCTCGGGCAGGACGCCGGAGCCGTCAATCTCGTCTGCCGGGGAGTTGCCCTCGAGCTTGGCTACGTAGAGGGTGCCGTGGTCGAGGATGGAGAGGTTGTGTTCGATGTTGCCTTCCTCGAATTTCTTGGTGGAGACGAACTTGTAGATGTACTCGAAGCGGGAGTCATCGCCCGAGTAGCACACGACGGTGCCGTCTTTCGTGATATGGATATTGCCGGCCTCGTGCTTGAAGCGGCCCAGCGCAGTGTGCTTAATCGGGGTGGACTGCGGGTCGAGCGGGTTGATTTCTACGACCCAGCCGAAGCGGTTGGGCTCGTTGGGCTCCTTGGCGACATCGAAGCGGTCGTCGAAGCGCTCCCACTTGCGGTCGGTCTCCGGATCCTTGATGCCGAAGCGCTCGAGCGACTTCTTCGCTTTCTCGTCCTTCATATTCTCGTCCGCGGCGAAGTACTGATCGAAGTTCTCCTCGCCGGAGAGCATGGTGTTCCACGGGGTCACACCACCGGAGCAGTTGTTGAAGGTGCCCTTGACGGTCTCGCCAGCCGGGTCTGCTGTGGTCTTTACCAGGTCGGTGCCCTTGGCGGGACCCACCAGCTTAAATTCCGTCGTGCCCGTGATGCGGCGGTTGAGCGGGCCGAACTCGCGCTTGAGCTCGCCGGTGCCCTCGACCTTGGAGACCTCCAGGATGGTGTGGCCGTGGCCTGCCCAGCCGATCTTGGCCTGTTCCTCTGTCGGGTTGTCTGCGTCGTAGTTCGGGAACATCATCGGCTCGGTCGTGTACTCGTGCGAGCACATGTAGATCATGCGGTTCGGGTCATCCGGGTGCTCGATAAGGCCCGCGAAGTCATTGTTGAAACCGAACTGCTTCTCTGCGGCCTCGGCCGTCTGGTTGTTGACGTCGAACTCCGGCGCGCCTTCGATGACCGGGTCGCCCCAGGCGATGAGGATGGACTGCGCGTAGCCGGCCGGGATGACGACCTCGTCCTTGGTGTTCGGTTGGACGGCCTCGAAGCGCATGCCCTCGGCCGAGGTGAGCTCCACCTTTGCCGTCGTCGTGGAGCCCGAGCCTGCCGATGCCCCCTCCTCCGCCGGGCTGCAGGCCGCCAGGGCCGCGCCGCCGCCCACGGTGACGACGGTGAGACCACCGGCGCGCAGGGCGGAGCGGCGCGAGAACGGAGTAGTGAACTGGTCGCCGAAGTAGGCGTTGCTCGAGGGGTTCTCGCATTCCCCGAAGCAGGCGTTACCGCATTTGTAGGTGCAGGTGAGCGAGGAACGGGAGGACGTAAAACGGTTAGTAAAGAGATTCTTGCCAAGCAGGGCCATGGGTGCGCTCCAAAAATTATTGCCCGCGCGGTGGGGAGGTGCGCGGGACGTGGGTAGAACGCATCTATTAAAGGAGGGGTGAGTTTCGAGCGCATGGAAACAAGGTGTCGGATACGTGAATTCTCCGTAAACCCCGCGTCTTAGTGTTGTGAGTTCTGTTGGTGTTCGCGCCAGAAGAGTTCATCCGCGAGGGCCATGTGCTCGTCCGTGGCGTCTTCGAGCGACAGGTCGGGGTGCTGGCGTGCGGTGGGGAGGGGCGGCGTGCGTCTCGATCCGGGTCGTCGTAACGCTGAGCGTCGTGGGGTACGTTGTGGTTCTCGGACCGTGAGAAGCCTGTCCTCAACACGGTCGCTGCGGCAGCGATGGGTTATCCTTGTCTGCGTGAGTGAGCAGAAGAATACTGAAGTAAATGACGTTCCGGAGCAGCTGCGCATCCGCCGCGAGAAGCGCGAGCGCCTGATCGACTCTGGCGTGGAGGCCTACCCGGTCACCGTGCCGCGTTCTACCTCCCTGGCTGACCTGCGCGCCAAGTACGTCGTGGTCGCCGAGGGCGAGGAAAAGGGTGCCCAGGAAGGCGTGACCTACTTGGCCGCGGGCGACGAGACCGAGGATGTCGTCTCCATTGCCGGCCGCCTGATCTTCATGCGCAACACCGGCAAGCTCTGCTTCGCGACGCTGCAGGATGGCGACGGCACGCAGGTGCAGGCCATGCTTTCCCTCGCCGAGGTCGGCGAGGAGGCGCTGGCCGCGTGGAAGTCTGACGTCGACTTGGGCGACTTCATCTCCGTGACCGGCAAGGTCATTGCCTCGCGTCGCGGTGAGCTCTCCGTCATGGCCACCGAGTGGACGATGGCTGCGAAGTCCCTGCGTCCGCTGCCGGTTGCGTTCGCGGACATGAACGAAGAGACTCGCGTGCGCCAGCGCTACAACGACCTCATCGTGCGCCCGGAGGCCCGCAAGAACGCGATGACCCGCGTCCGAGTCCTGCGCGCGCTGCGCGACTACCTGGAAAGCCAGGACTTCGTGGAAATCGAGACGCCCATGCTGCAGACGTTGCACGGCGGTGCGGCTGCCCGTCCGTTCGTCACGCACTCCAACGCGCTCGACATTGACCTTTACCTGCGCATCGCGCCGGAGCTCTTCCTCAAGCGCGCCGTCGTGGGCGGCATCGACCGCGTCTTTGAGATCAACCGCAACTTCCGCAACGAGGGCGTGGACAAGTCGCACTCGCCGGAGTTCGCCATGCTCGAGACCTACGCCGCGTGGGGCGACTACAACGACTGCGCACGTACCACGCGCGAGTCCATCCAGTACATCGTCCGTGAGCTCAATAAGGCTGAGGGCAAGGATCCGGAGGATCTCACTCGTACGCTTGCCGACGGCACCGTGTACGACTTCGGCGGCGAGTGGAAGGAAATCGAGATGTATCCTTCGCTCAACGAGGCACTTCAGCGCAAGTTCCCGGGCCAGCCGGAGGTCACCATCGACTCCACTGTTGAGGAGCTCAAGGCGATCGCTGACGTCATTGGCCTCGAGGTCCCGAAGGACGGTGGCTGGGGCCACGGCAAGCTCGTCGAGGAAATCTGGGAGGTGCTCTGCGAGGACCAGCTCGAAGGCCCGATCTTCGTGAAGAACTTCCCGGTCGAGACCTCGCCGCTCACCCGTCAGCACCGCTCGCAGCCGCGCGTGACCGAGAAGTGGGACCTCTACGTCCGCGGCTTCGAGCTGGCCACCGGCTACTCCGAGCTCATTGACCCGGTCATCCAGCGTGAGCGCTTCGAGGACCAGGCCCGTCTGGCCGCCAACGGCGATGATGAGGCCATGCGTCTCGACGAGGACTTCCTTGCCGCCATGGAACAGGGCATGCCGCCGACGGCCGGCACCGGCATGGGCATCGACCGCCTGCTCATGGCCGTCACCGGCCTGGGCATCCGCGAGACCGTGCTCTTCCCGCTGGTGAAGCCGGAGGCACGTTAGTCTTCGACGCCGACCCGTCTACGGCCATGTGCCGGGGCGGGTTTCGTGTGTCTTGAGGAAAATAGCCGCAACGTCCGAATAAGGCGCAAGAGAATAAGGCGCAAGAATTGTGACCTTCTTCCACCTCGACGAGGAGCCCGGGCTCGTGCGCTTCCACAATCAATTGGCCGCGCGCGTGGGAGGCAAGGTCGTGGCCCCGGACGTCGACTCGCTCGGTGCGGCGGTCGTGGGGGAGTACCCCCACCGCCGGGTCTACAACGCTGCTTTCCCGTTTATGTCGAGGGCGTGTGCAAAGATGACCGTATGAAATCCCTGCTCTTTCCTAGTGCAGTCATCGGCATGGCGCTCGTTGTGAGCGCCTGCTCGTCCGGAACCAGCGAGCCGGTCACCTCGACCGTCGTCGTCCAGCCGTCCCAGTCCGCTTCCGCGTCCAGCGAGTCCGCGCCGGCACCCAGCTCGACGGCAGAGGCCGCCTCCGCCACGTCCAAGGACAAGTCTGGCCAGCGCTCCGCGGACGAATTCCTCAACGCCCCGCTCGACCACTCGACTATGGATTCCTACGGCGTGACGAACGCTGACGGCTCTTCGGGGTGCATGGTCATCCCGGACAATGACCACGTCTCCTGCCGCCTGGCTTTCAATGACCCGCCGCTCGTCCCCCAGGTGGGCATGCCCATCTGGGAATCCAATGGCTTGAAGTACGAGTCCGACTACGGTTTTAGTCCAGCCGCATTCGTGGGCGGCGAGTACCGCACGGCCGGCGCGCTGCAGCCGGGCGAGTCGGTCGACATCGAGGGCGTGACTTTCGAAGCCCTTGTTGGTGGCGGCCTCAAGGGCACGAAGGACGGCCACGAGTTCACCATCTCGGGCAGCGGCGAGTACCACTCTGATACTTTCCCGCCGAAGCCTGCGGCTGACGGCACTGCGCGTGTGGGCACGGTCTGTGGTCAGGCGAACCCCATGGGCAACCAGGACTTCCTCGTCTACGTCGCCCAGGACGGCACCAACTGTAACGAGGCGATGGCGGCGCTCGACGAGTACAAGGATGCCGAAAAGGGCGGTCAGGCACTTATCGCGCCGGTGAGCAACGGCTGGGGCTGCTCGGTTTCGGCTCTCGACGGCCAGCCTGACACTCCGGAAAATCGCCACTTTACGTGCTCGGCCGATAACGGCCAGCAGCGCGTCGTCCTTATCAAGTAGACGCGGCGCCGCAGCTATCTGCCGATGGCGTCCCTGAAGTCTTTGTAGGCCGCAGGGGCGCCACGGCGTTGGACGACCCAGATGTCGCCCTTGGAGTCATATGCCACGCCAATTCCGATGAAACGCTTTCACCTCAGGTATCGCTTTCGTGGCTGGTGACCTTACCCAGCGAAGCTCGTGGACCCTGTTAACTCCCGCGGTTATCTGTGGATTTGCTCACAAACTCACATTCTCGAATTACGAGCGGTAGCTGTCGCTGGTTAAGGTAGACGCTTGTCTTTTTAATATGCGTATCTGCGCCTTGTGCGTGGATACGCCCTTTTTAATGCGTGAGAAGAAAGTTGTGACACTTCGTGGCTGAACCACAGACCATGCCGAAGGGCACGGGCATGACGCTGGCCGTGCTCGTCCTCGGCGCGATGATCATGATCCTCAACGAGACCTCGCTGTCCGTTGCCTTGCCTGCCATTATGGCGGACTTCGGCATTCCGGCGACCTCGGCACAGTGGCTCACCACGGGCTTCATGCTCACCATGGCCGTGGTTATCCCCGCGACCGGCTACCTGCTGGAGCGACTGCGCACCCGCCAGATCTTCCTCTTCGCGGTCGTCGTGTTCCTCGTCGGCACCGTCATCGCCGCCACGGCTCCGGTCTTCCCGCTGTTGCTGCTCGGCCGCATTTTTCAGGCCTCCGGCACGGCGCTGATGATGCCGCTGCTCATGACGGTGACCATGACCCTCGTGCCGCCGCAGCGCCGTGGCTCCGTCATGGGCGTTATCTCCATCGTCATCTCCGTGGCACCCGCTCTCGGTCCGACGGTGGGCGGCTTCATTCTTAACTCGCTCACGTGGCACTTCATCTTCTGGGCTATGGTGCCGCTGGTCGTGCTCCTCCTCGTCTTCGGCCTCATTAAGCTGCCCAACGTCGGCGAGCAGCGCACCATCCCGCTCGACGTCCTCTCCGTCGTCCTTTCCGTCCTCGCCTTCGGCGGCCTCGTCTACGGCCTGTCCTCCATCAACGCGATCCTCAAGGGCGAGGGCACCACGGAAATCATCATCACCGTCGTGGGCCTAATCTCGCTCATCATCTTCGTGCGCCGCCAGAACGCCCTCGCGAAGGACAACCAGGCGCTTATGGATCTGCGTCCGTTCCGCGTGCGCAACTACACGTTCGCCATCGCCATCATGCTGCTCTCTTTCGGCATGATGCTCGGCACTGTCACCGTCCTGCCCATCTACCTGCAGACCTCGCTGGGCGCCACCGCGGCGATGACCGGGCTTGTGGTCATGCCCGGCGGCATCCTCCAGGCCCTCATTTCGCCGTTCGTTGGCCGCCTCTTCGACTCTTATGGTCCGCGCCCGCTGCTTATCCCCGGCGTCATCATGCTCACCGCCTCGCTGTGGCTCATGTCCACCCTCGATGAGAATGACGCCATCTGGCACGTCGTCGCCATGCACATTCTGCTTGCTTTCGGCATGGGTCTTATGATGACCCCGCTGATGACCTCGGCGCTGTCCTCCCTGCCGTGCGACCTCTACGGCCACGGCTCCGCCATCATGAACACCCTGCAGCAGCTCGCCGGCGCGGCCGGCACGGCCTTCCTCGTCGTGTTCCTCACCCGCGGCACCGAGTCCAGCATGGCCGCAGGCCAGGCTGCCGATGCCGCCACTGCCCACGGCGCACACTGGGCCTTCCTCTTTGCTGGCGCCGTGGGCATCGTCGCGTGCGTCCTCGCGCCGATGGTCAAGCGCATCCCGACCACGGAGGAAGCCCACTAGGAGTCCTTCGCGCTCGGGCTGCTGCAGCTGAGCGTGCCTAAACACGCCTGTCCCCGCCACGATGGTCATCGCGGCGGGGACACGTGCGTTGAGGGGAGCCGACGCGGCGATCGCAGGGGAGCCGATGAGAGGGGGCATCGGAAAGCGGGGCGGGTTGGTACAGGCGACGCAGAGCCGTGTGGGGCCGCCTTCAGAAGACAACACTGAGGCTTCGAGCAGGGCCAGAAAAGGCCCTGTTCGCTACCGGCGTACACCCCTGTGAGCTGCGGGAACGAGGGTTCGGGGCGAACACGTGGAGGCAGCGGGCAATGTCGGGGAGGAGGTGCGCGTTAGAGTGGGCAAAGAACTATTAGAGCGAAAGAGGTTATGGACATGTTTGAGAGGTTTACGGACCGTGCTCGACGCGTCATCGTGTTGGCGCAAGAGGAAGCACGCATGCTCAACCACAACTACATCGGCACGGAGCACATCCTGCTCGGCCTGATCCACGAGGGTGAGGGTGTCGCCGCCAAGGCGTTGGAGTCCATGGGCATCTCGCTCGAGGATGTCCGCCGTGAGGTGGAAGAGATTATCGGCCACGGCACGCAGCCGACCACGGGCCACATCCCGTTTACCCCGCGCGCCAAGAAGGTGCTCGAGCTGTCCCTGCGCGAGGGCCTGCAGATGGGTCACAAGTACATTGGCACCGAGTTCCTGCTTCTCGGCCTCATCCGTGAGGGTGAAGGCGTGGCCGCACAGGTCCTTATTAAGCTCGGCGCCGATCTGCCGCGCGTGCGCCAGCAGGTTATCCAGCTGCTCTCCGGTTACGAGGGCAACCAACAGGAAGGCGGCGAGGGCCAGGGTTCCGGCCCCGTCGGCGCCGGCGCTGCCCCGGGCGGCCGCACCGGCGGCGGCAACGGTGGCGACCGTTCCAACTCGCTCGTGCTTGACCAGTTCGGTCGCAACCTGACCCAGGCTGCCAAGGAAGGCAAGCTCGACCCGGTCGTGGGCCGCGACAAGGAAATCGAGCGCATTATGCAGGTGCTCTCGCGTCGTACCAAGAACAACCCGGTGCTCATTGGTGAGCCGGGCGTTGGTAAGACCGCCGTCGTCGAGGGCCTGGCTCTCGATATCGTCAACGGCAAGGTTCCGGAGACCCTCAAGGACAAGCAGCTCTACTCGCTCGACTTGGGCTCCCTCGTTGCTGGTTCCCGTTACCGTGGTGACTTTGAGGAACGCCTGAAGAAGGTCCTCAAGGAGATTAATCAGCGCGGCGACATCATCCTGTTCATCGACGAGATCCACACTCTCGTCGGCGCGGGCGCTGCAGAAGGCGCTATCGACGCGGCCTCGCTGCTTAAACCGAAGCTGGCCCGTGGCGAGCTGCAGACCATCGGTGCGACCACGCTCGATGAGTACCGCAAGCACATTGAGAAGGACGCCGCCCTGGAACGTCGTTTCCAGCCGGTGAAGGTCGACGAGCCTTCGCTTGAGGACACCGTTCTTATCCTTAAGGGCCTGCGCGACAAGTACGAGGCACACCACCGTGTTTCCTACACGGACGAGGCCCTCAAGGCTGCTGCTCACCTGTCTGACCGCTACATTAATGACCGGTTCCTGCCGGATAAGGCCGTCGACCTCCTCGACGAGGCGGGCGCCCGTATGCGCATTAAGCGCATGACCGCTCCGGAAGGCCTGCGTGAGGTCGATGACCGTATCGCTGAGGTCCGCAAGGAAAAGGAAGCGGCCATCGACGCACAGGATTTCGAGAAGGCTGCTGGCCTGCGCGACAAGGAGCGCAAGCTCGGCGAAGAGCGCGCAGAGAAGGAGAAGCAGTGGCGCTCGGGTGAGCTCGAGGACATCGCCGAGGTCGGCGAGGACCAGATTGCAGAGGTTCTGGCTCACTGGACCGGCATCCCGGTTCTCAAGCTCACGGAGAAGGAATCCTCTCGCCTGCTCAACATGGAAGAGGAGCTCCACAAGCGCATCATTGGCCAGGACGAAGCCGTCAAGGCCGTCTCCCGCGCTATCCGCCGTACGCGCGCAGGTCTCAAGGACCCGCGTCGTCCTTCCGGTTCCTTCATCTTCGCTGGCCCGTCCGGTGTTGGTAAGACGGAGCTGTCCAAGGCCCTGGCGAACTTCCTGTTCGGTTCGGATGATGACCTCATCCAGATCGACATGGGCGAGTTCCACGACCGCTTCACCGCGTCGCGTCTCTTCGGTGCTCCTCCGGGATACGTCGGCTACGAGGAGGGCGGCCAGCTCACCGAGAAGGTGCGCCGCAAGCCGTTCTCCGTCGTCCTCTTCGACGAGATTGAGAAGGCCCACAAGGAGATCTACAACACCCTCCTGCAGGTCCTCGAAGACGGCCGCCTTACCGACGGCCAGGGCCGCGTGGTCGACTTCAAGAACACCGTTCTTATCTTCACCTCGAACCTGGGTACGCAGGACATCTCCAAGGCCGTGGGCCTGGGCTTCTCCGGCTCCGCGTCGCAGGATGCCGACGGCCAATTCGAGCGCATGAAGAACAAGGTTCACGACGAGCTGAAGAAGCACTTCCGCCCCGAGTTCCTCAACCGTATCGATGAGATTGTGGTCTTCCACCAGCTCACGCAGGAGCAGATCGTGCAGATGGTCGAGCTGCTCATCGCCCGCGTGGAGAAGCAGCTCACCGAGCGCGACATGGGCATCGAGCTCACGCAGAAGGCCAAGGACCTCCTGGCCAAGCGTGGCTTCGACCCGGTTCTCGGCGCTCGTCCGCTGCGCCGCACCATCCAGCGCGAGATCGAGGATCAGCTCTCCGAGAAGATCCTCTTCGGCGAGATTGGTGCCGGCGACCTCGTGACGGTCGACGTGGAGAACTGGGACGGCGAGTCCAAGGACAACTCGAAGGCGACGTTCACCTTCTCGCCGAGCCCGAAGCCGTTGCCGGCTGGCACCTTCACCGACGAGGAGGCCGACGCCGAGGTGCGTGAGACCGAAGAGGTCGTCACCGCCGACGTGCCGTCCACGTCCTCCGAGCCGGAGCTGCCGTTCGACGACGACTCGAACGACGACGGCAACAACCCGCCGACCGCCGGTGCAGGCCAGGCGCTCTAAGCCCTAGCCCGCTCGAGGTGTAGAGCAACACAACCCGCATGCAGTCATTGCATGCGGGTTCTTTGTATGCCTGCGGAGGTCTATTCCAGATATGCTGCAGTCTTCTAGGCTGAACTCGGTTGCTCTTATAGCCCCGTGTAATCCTCGCTCACCGAAAGGAAAACTATGGTTTCGTCGAAGAAGACAGGATCTGCAACCGCCCGCTCGAGTGAGTCCGGTTGGCCGCTGATCGCTGGGGTTGTCCTATTGGCGGGTATTGTGCTCGCCGCAGTGGGGTTCGTAGCGTGGACCGTGTGGGGTGGCGGTAAGAACAGTAATGCGGAGCGCTCGACCGTTGTGGTCACGCAGACCGCGTCGGGGCAGGGCGAGGAGGCGGCGGTGCCGACTGACGAACCCGAGAGCGAGTCCTCGGCGCCATCCGCGACGTCGGTGGTGCCGACCTCAACGGTGGAAGCGTCTGCTGAGACAGGCATGCCGGAGGGACTTACGCAGAGCGGATGGTCGGGGACTACTGCCGTCTGCGGTGATGGCGAGACGCTTGCCTTTGCCGGGCGTGGCCCCGATGGCGCGGCGGTCGTGTGTGCATCTGGCGGCGAGTACATCTATCACAGCGCGCTGTTTGGCGGATCGCTGACAAACACGGCCTATCTGGAAGGCCCAACGTTCTATGTTCCCACGGACGGCTCACTCATCACGGTGAGCGACGGCGGCTTCGGCGTGCGCCAGGGCGGTGCCCGTGTGGCGGGCGGAGAATTTACGGAGAGCTGGCGCGCGCAGGGCTAGCGCAGGGGAGATGAGCCCGCGCGGCGTGTACTGAGTGCGCGGGTTACTCCGAGGTTACTTCGACGAGGTGGCGGCGGACTCGGAGCTCAGCGAGCCACTCGAGGAATCATCGTTGTTGCTGGCGGTGATGCCGATGATGGCGCTCACGAGCGTAGCCAGCGCCATGATGAGGGAGAGAAGATCTTGGGTCTTGATATTGCTGAATTTCGGCATGCGTGAAAGCTCCTTGTTCCGGCACACGGCGCGGCTCGCCGCATGTAAGGAGACCGAGTCTAGCCCGCCAACAGAGCCTGCTCCAACCAGTCGAGGGCGGGATCGAACTGCGCGATGAGGCCTGCGGCGTGGCCGCCGGAGACGCGGGACGAGAACGGCGAGCCAGCAACCTCGGTGGTCTCCACCGCCGCGCCGAGCTTCTGCCAGTCCGAGGCCAGCTGCATGGCCTGGTCATGATTGACGATGTCATCGTTGGGAGCGCTGCCCACGAGGACGCGGCCCGTGGGGGCTACGGTGCCCAGCTTCTGCTGGGCGAGGACGGAGGAAACACGCTCGTCCGAGGCGATGAACTCGGCCATGGACATGCCGGTATCCGTGAGCGATGACAGCGGAGTAGCACCCCAGCGCAGCATGGAGTCGATGATGCACGAGCGGGAGTTTTCCGCGAGCCAGTACCGGCCCTTGGAGTTGAGGTAGCCGTTGACAGCGGTGGCAAAGCCTTCGTCGCGCGCAGAGAATCCCGCGATGGCGTAAGCGAGATTCGGGCCTAAGTTCGGCGAACCGCCGAGCATGGCGATGAGGTCAGCCGGGGGAGCGCCCGCATAGGTGGCGCGCAGGTTGAGCTCTGGGGCGTATGCTTCCGCGAGCTCAGCGCCGGCGGCAGCGGCACCGCCGCCCTGGGAGTACCCGAAGAGAGCGACGGGGCGGCCCGAGTCACCGACGACGGCGCGGGCGGCGTCGAGCACCGCGTGGGCCTGCTCGACACGGTTGGCATACGTGTGGACGCCGGGCGTGCCCAGACCGATGTAGTCAGTGAGCACGAGACGCATGCCGCGCGCGCGGAACTTTGCGTAATAGGGCAGCTCATAGTTAATGCCCATGGACGACATGAGCGGGGCGATCTGGCCCCGGAAGCCCGGGCCCTTGGTGGGTGCACAGTGATCCGCGAGGCCGCGGGTGCCCGGTGCCATGACGACGGTGGGGGCGGGCCCTTCACCGTGCCAGGTGCCGGTGGGCTCCAGGACCGCTCCGGAGACGTACGTGGGCGTGCCATCCTCCAGCGTGGAGGAGTAGAGAATGCGGCTGCGGCCCACGCCCACGGTGCTCTCTCGCAGGAGCGTGCCCGCCGGGGCGTAGCCCACGGCCGAGGGCGGCGTCATGTAGAAGTCGTAGTCCTCGCCGGCTGAGCTGGAATCGGTGCTGGAACCGGAGCTGGAACCGGAGCTGGATCCGACGCTCGACAGGGATGAGGCCGACGCGGGGGCCGCGGTGGCGAGAGGGGCAGTGCACAGCGCCGCCGCGGTCAGGGCGGCGAGGGACGAAGCGGCGAGAATACGGCCCGCACGCAGGGGAGAGAGGGAGAGAAGTTTCACGGTGAAAATACTACCGCGTGGCGCCGGCATGGGCGGTGTGACCTGGGTCTATGCGCAGTTGTTCGGGGCGGGCTTATGCGTGAACAGGTCGAAGAGGTAAACCAAGCCCTTCGGTACGGAGGCCATGAGAGGCACCGCGTGGCCGAGGGCCGCGCCGGGGGCGAGTGCCGTGCCGGGTTCCGCCACGAAGTTCACCGTCGCGCCGGCCTGGCAGTAGGCGCCAGCGAGCGCGCGGGCCTGACCGTAGGGGATGAGATCATCCGTGGGGGAGTTCGCGATGTAGATGGGCGCGTTGGGGGTGTGCTGGCCGAGCTTCTGGTGGCGCAGCGTCTCGCCGATAATGGGCTCTTTGAGGGAGAGTTCCTCCAGGGATTCGCCGTGGGCCGTGAGCGTCTGGGTGCGGGTAAAGCCCCATGTCGCAACGGATTCGCCGATGCACGAGGTGGCGGCGTCGCGCAGGAAGGCCTTGCCGCGGTCGTTGAAGTTGGCGAGGATGGCGTCGCGGAATTGCGGGTCGCGCTCCGCGAAGCCGTTGATGGCGTAGCCCAGCACGTGCGCGATGGCGGAGCCGTTGACGGCATGCATGACGCGTTCGAGGTCAGCCGGCGGGGCACCGGCGTAGGTGCCGCGGACGTTGAGGTCGGGGCCATACGCCTCGGCGAATTCGGCAGCTGCGGCCGCCGCGCCGCCGCCCTGGGAGTAGCCGGCGAAGGCGATGGGGGCATCGGCAGGCGCGCCGGAGGCCTGGAGCGCAGCGCGGCCGGCGTCGATGACGGCGTGGGCTTCCTCGATGTTATTGACGTAGGTGTGCGCTCCCGGGGTGCCGAGCCCGATGTAGTCCGGCACGATGACGCGCATGCCGGCCGCGGCGGCAGCCTGGTGGAACTGGTACTCGTAGTTAAAATTCACCGAGCCGGGCCACGCGGAGGACACGCCAAGGAAGGATCGCGAGGGCGCGCACTGGTCGCCCTGACCGCGGGTGCCTGGGGCGAAGACGATGGTGGGACGCGGGCCGCCGTGCGTCCAGGCGGCAGTGGGCTCGTAAAGCGTCGCGGTAGCCGCGACGGGGGAGCCATCTTCGCGCGTCGTGGAGTACGTGAGCACGCGGGCGGAGGAGTTGGCGGGCAGCAGGTGCTGGAAGGGCGCGCTGGCAGTGACGGTGCCGGGAGAGGGAGCACCGGCAGGCGCGGCGACAGCCGTGGCGGGTGGAAGGACAAGGCTTGCGACAAGGGCAAGCGAGGAGAGAAGAAAGCGGATTTTCACGAACATAGATTACCCGGATTGGGGCGGGACGCTAGACTTTGCTGCATGGGTATTTACTTCCGCAAGCGCAAGAAGACGGGCAAGAATAGCTGGATCAATATCTCCGGCTCGGGTGCTTCGATGTCCACGAAAATCGGTCCCGTGACCCTCAACTCGCGTGGTGGCATGTGGGTCAACCTGCCCGGCGGACTCAACTTCCGCGGTCGCTGGCGCTAAAGCACGCGGTTTTAGTCGAGAAAAGATGGGCGAAGGGAGCGACGGCCTATGGGCATGTCGCAAGCAGAATATCGGCAGATGGGCGTCGAGGCCGACGTCGTGCTGCGCTTGGGCATGCTGCTCATGGGCGCGGGCACATCCGGCTACCGCGTCATGCGTGGAATGAAGCGCGCGGCGCGCGCGATGGGTTTTGACCGGCTCGACCTGTCCGTGGGCGTGACGCAGATTGTGTGCACGTTCCACCGCGGTGAGCATTTCCGAACCATCATTGCGCAGCAACATTCGCCGGCGGTGGACGCCTCGCGCATCGAGGCGCTTGAGGACCTCACGCACCACGGGGTGCCATGGGGGACCACGGCGGAAGAACTCACGGCGAAGCTTGATGCGATTGAGCATGGCGTGACGAAGCGCTGGAACGTGTGGATTCTCTCGACTGCTGCGGCCGTGGCGTGCGCGTCCTTTGCGGTGCTCAACTACTTCTCCTGGGTGGCCATCGCGCTCGTGGCCCTGGCTGCTTTCTGCGGGCAGCTCACGCGCCACACCCTAGCCAAGCAACACGTTCACCAGCTGGGCGGCATCGTCGCGGCGGGGCTCGTGTCCTCGCTCGTCTTCTTTGCTACCACGGAATCCCTCGCTGCGGCGGGGCTCGCGGACCCCGCGGGGTTCTCCTCCGGCTATGTTGCTGCGGTGCTCTTCCTCATCCCGGGTTTTCCGCTCTTCTCCGCGCTCATTGATTTAGGCCGCTTCGACTTCGACGCGGGGCTCGCGCGCTTGACGTATGCGCTCACAGTCATCCTTGCGGCGACGTTTACGGTGACGATGGTGAGCTGGTTGACGGATCTCAAGCCGGAGCCGGCGCAGGCGGACTTCACGCCGGGATGGTTCCTGCTCGCGGCCGTGGCAAGTTTCTGCGGCATCGCGGGGTTCGCCTTCCTCTTTAATTCCTCGCGGCGCATGGTGCTCGTCGCCGCGTGCGTGGGCACCGTGGCCAACCTCGTGCGCCTGCTGCTTGTGGAAGCTGGCACCACGGCCTACTTTGCGGCGTTCGTGGGCGGGCTCATCGTGGGCCTACTCGGCGCCGTCGCCTCAAAGCAGGTGCATCTGCCCCGCATTACGACGACGGTCCCGGCCTCCGTCATCATGATTCCCGGCACCGCGATGTTCCGCTCCGTCTACCAGCTCAACGCCGGCGATATGACGCAGGCGCTCACCTTCGCCGCGACGGCGGCCATGGTGGTCATCTCCATCGGCGCGGGGCTCATCCTCGCCCGTCTGCTCACGGATAAGGATTGGGCGTTGGGCCACCTCATCGACTTCTCGCACCACCGCCCGGGCGCGGGGAACCCAGACTTCTAGGAAGGCAACCGGAACCGCCCGTCCGGATCCTGCTCCGCGAGTCCGTCCGCGAGCAACGAGGCCAACGCGCGGGAGCGCTGCGGGGCGTCCTCCCACACGGCGTCGAGGGCCGCCTGTGAGACTGGCTCGGTCGCCCCGCGAAGTACCGCCATGAGCCGCCCGCGCGCTTGGCGGTCCGTGCCCGTGAACTTCTGGACGCGCTTCTTCGCCTTGGCGGTCTCCTCCTCCGAGGGCTCCGGGCACCCGGCGAGCTGCCACGCGCACTCGGCTTTGAGCGGGCACGCCTCGCAGGAGGGATTCTTCGCCGTGCACACCAGGGCGCCTAGCTCCATGAGCGCGGCAGAGACGCGCGGCCCGCGCCCAGCGGGTGCGGCCTCGAGGAGCGAGGCAACATCGGCAAGCTCCCGCTTGCGCGGCGTGGGTGGCAGGAAGGTCCCTGTGATAGCGCGCGCATAGACGCGCCGCACATTCGTATCGACGACGGGCACGTTGAGCCCGTAGTGGAAACACGCCACGGCTCGGGCGGTGTAATCCCCGATGCCAGGCAATTCCAATAAAGCATCGACATCAGAGGGGACGGGTGACGAGCCGAGAGCCTGCGCGCACTCCCAGAGCCGCAGCGCGCGCCGGGGATAGCCTAACGTGCCCCACGCCTTGAGGACGTCCGCGCGGGAGGCTGCCGCGAAGTCCACGTGCGTGGGCCAGCGCACCATCCAGTCCTTCCAGATGGGGGCGACGCGCGCGACGGGAGTTTGCTGGCTCATCACTTCGCTGAGCAGCACGCCCCAGGCAGTGGTACCCGGTCGGCGCCAGGGGAGATCCCGCTCGTTGACGTCAAACCATGCAAGAAGTGCTTCGAAGTTCATCAGGGATAGTTTAAACTTATGTACCGTGGCTAAAAACATTGAGCTCAAGACCCCTCAGGACGTCTGGGACGCCCTGCTGGCTGGAAACCAACGTTACGCCTCTGACCAGGCGGAACATCCTCACTCCGATATTGCTCGCCGCGACGCCCTGCGCACCGGCCAGGCCCCGCGCGTTGCAATTTTTTCTTGCGGCGACTCTCGCGTCCCCGCGGAACTTGTCTTCGACATGGGCTTTGGCGACGCGTTTATCATTCGCAATGCTGGCCATATCGTGGACAACTCCGTGCTCGCCTCCGTGCAGTTTGCCGTCGATGACCTCGATTGCGACCTCCTTGTCGTCATGGGGCACCAGTCCTGCGGTGCTGTGAAGGCGACCTCGGGCTTCCTCAAGGACGACTCCACCATTCCGGCTGGCTTCCAACGCACCATCGTGGAAAGGGTTGCGCTCGCCGCCATCGCCTCCCAGGCCGAGGGCAAGGACACCACGGACGACTTCGAGCGTCGTAACACTGTGGAGACCGTCAAGCAGCTCATGGCGCGCATTCCGCATCTCGCCGATAAGGTTGAAGCGGGGGAGCTCGGCATTGCTGGCATTCGCTACCTCCTTGATGACGGCACGGTCGAACCCCTCGTCCTGCACGGCGTGCAGTAGACACGCGGGCCCGCAGTGGCGCAGGTCGCGCCGGTCACGCCCTAAAATAAGGGCATGTCGACTCCGCGTAAGCCACTGCCTCCCGTGATTTATCAGCGCCGCCGTGCGGCCGCGCTGATTCTTATCCTCGTGGTGGTCGCCGCGCTCATCATCGCCTGGACCGTGGGCCGAGGCGGTAAGGATGATGCGTCGCAACAGGCCGCCGCAACCTCCTCGCTGGCCCAGCCTGCCGATGCCCCCTCCTCCGCACCGTCGGCGGCTCCCACGTCCTCCGCCGCGGAGGCTCCCGCTTCCGACGGCGCCCCGTCCGCTGAGTCCTCTGCAGCCGCGCCGTCCGAATCCGCCGCGCCGTCCGACTCCGCCGCAGCGTCCGAAGCCCCGAAGAATTCCTGCACCGTGGATGATCTCAAGGTGGGCGTGAAAACCGTGGAGGCGTCTTACAAGGACGGCGCCTTGCCTGTCTTCGTCATGGACGTCGAAAACCCCACCGCCGTGGACTGCGATATCGACTTGGACCAGAACAAGCTCCGCTTCGAGGTCTACAAGATGGGCACGAACGCCCGCGTGTGGGCGGACACGGATTGCTACCCCTCCGTCCAGACCGGTCGCACGACCTTCAAGGCCGGTGCCACCCAGCAATTCCAGGCCACGTGGTCGCGCAAGGGTTCCGAGCCTGGGCAATGCTCCGACCGCCCCGTCGCCGAGGCTGGCCACTACTTCGCCCACGGCATCATTGGCGATAACTACTCCGAGGGCTACACGTTCAATCTGAACTAGCCAAGCGCTTACCCCGAGTCGCTCTCGCTTTCCGCCCCCGCCAGCACACACGCGCCGCGCGGGGCGTGCGCATTTTTCTCCCCGCTACGCGTCGACGAGTGCGATGGCCTGCCCCAACGTCGCGACTTCTTTGACGTGCATGCCCGCGACCTTCGCGTCTGAGCCCGCCGGCACGATGGCCTGCTTGTAGCCTAGGCGCGCAGCCTCCGCGAGACGCCGTTCCACGCCGGGTACGCGGCGCAGCTCCCCGGCCAAGCCCACCTCGCCGATGACGACGGTCTTCGCGGGCAGCGGCTTCTCATGCAACGAGGACCACGTGGCGAGCGCCACCGCCAGGTCCGTCGCTGTTTCGTTGATGCGCACGCCGCCCACCGTCGCGACGTACGCGTCCTTCTCATTCGACTTCTGGCCCGCGCGCGCCTGAAGCACGGCGAGCACCATGGGCACACGGTTATTGTCCAAGCCCGTGACCACGCGGCGCGGGTTCTTCGAGACCGGATCCACCGTGAGCGCCTGAACTTCTGCCAAGATGGGCCGCACGCCGTCCATGGCCACCGTCACCGCCGAGCCGTCCGGTGTCGCCCCGCGGTGGGAGAGGAAGAGCCCCGACGGATCTGAGACTTCCCGAATGCCGCCGGCGGTCTGCTCGAAGCAACCTACCTCGTCCGTGGCGCCGAAGCGATTCTTAATACCGCGCAGCATGCGCAAGCTGGACTGCCGGTCGCCCTCAAAGTTGAGGACGACGTCCACGAGGTGTTCGAGCACGCGCGGACCCGCGACATTGCCGTCCTTCGTCACGTGGCCCACGAGCAGGATGGGAATGCCCGTCGTCTTCGCCAGCGTGGTGAGCGCCGCCGTCACCGCGCGCGACTGCGCGACGCCGCCGGCCACGCCCTCGACGCCCGCGGCATGCATGGTCTGCACCGAGTCCACAATCATGAGCGAGGGCTTGAGCTGTTCCACGTGCCCGAACACCACGTCGAGGTTCGACTCCGCCGCCAGATAGAGCGTGTCATGCAGCGCTCCGGTGCGCTCCGCGCGGGCACGTACCTGGCCCGCGGACTCCTCCGCCGTCACATAGAGCGCCGTTCGCTCCAGCTGCGCCCATTGCGAGGCTACCTCGAGCAGCAGCGTGGACTTGCCCACGCCCGGCTCGCCCGCCATGAGCACCACGGATCCCGGCACGATGCCGGTGCCCAGCACGCGGTCAAGCTCCCCAATGCCCGTGGGCAGCGTCTTTGTCGCCGACGCCCCAATCTTCGTAATGGGTTGCGCCGGACTCGTGGGAGTAAGCCCCTTGGCCAGCTGGCCGCTTACGGCCGCCTGCGCCGCGGCCCCGCCGCCCAGGCCACCACCCGACGCGGGCGCGGCGGGCATGGATTCCTGCAGTGTGCCCCACGAACCACACTCGGGGCAGCGCCCCAGCCACTTAGGCGAGACGTATCCACACTCGGAGCAGGTGTGGATGGGACGAACTTTCTTAGCCATGCTGCCTACTCTAAACCAGCCCCTCAACACGAAACCCCCGCCGGCGCTGACCAGCAGCGCGGGCGGGGGAATGGCTCGAAGGCGTGTGCGGCAGGGGCGCACACGGAGAGAATTAGTGGTGCTCAGCCTTAGCGGTCTCCGTGGTGTAGCCCTCGGTGGAGGAGGAGTCACGGTTGTACTGGCCGGAGGTCAGCGGGGAGGCGGACACCGGAGCGTCCACGGTGAGCTCACCGTTGTTGAAGGTGAAGGTGACCGGGCGGGTGCCGCCGAAGGCGTAGTCCTCGTTGGTGAGATCCGTGGTGATGTACTGCACGGAATTAGAGGTCTCGTCCTGCGGGACGGCGTCGAGGTTGGCCTTGGAATCACCGATGATGGACTGGCCGCGGCCGATGGGCTGTGCGGAGGAGACGTTGACGGACTGGCCGTCGACGTCGATGGACTGGAGGGTGACCTTGCCGTCGGCGTAGCCGTCGTTGATGACGCTGAACTTGAGCGATGCGGTGCCGTCGTTCGGCTCCAGCTGGATGGTGACGTCACGCACGGCCACGGCGCCGTCTTCGGTCTTGGCGTTGGTGCCATCCACTGCGATGACCTTCTGCGAGGTCTGGGTGATCTGGCCCGCGGAGCAGGCTGCCAGAGAAAGCGCGGACATAGCAGCAACAGAGATGATGGCACCGCGACGTGCGGCAGACTTCAGGGACTTCACTTCGAGCGTCCTCCAATTAAGAGATCAGGCGTTTATCAACGACTTAGCCTAGTCGTTAGCGGCGGGAAGTACACAGTTTTGGGCCCATTGGGGGCTACGCCACATGCGTAACATGGGGGTATCCGGGGGTAAACCCGGGGTGCAAACGCCGCCCCCGTCCAGCGTGGTAAAATTTCTCACCATATATGCGTGTGTCGCGTCGTGCGATGCGCGCCAACGAACCCGAACGAGGAGTGACTGGACAAACATGGAGTTCAAGGTCGGCGAGGTCGTCGTTTACCCGCACCACGGTGCTGCAGAGATTACTGCCATCGAACAGCGTGAGATGGGCGGGGAGACCTTGGAGTTCCTCGTGCTTCAGATCAAGCACTCGGATCTCGTCGTGCGCGTTCCTTCCAAGAATGCCGAGCATGTTGGCGTCCGTGACGTCGTGGGTAAGGAAGGCCTAGAGAAGGTCTTCTCCGTCTTGCGCGAAACCGACGTCGAAGAGGCTGGCAACTGGTCCCGCCGCTTCAAGGCCAACCAGGAGCGCCTCGCCTCCTCGGATATCAACAAGGTGGCCGAGGTCGTTCGTGACTTGTGGCGCCGCGACCAGGATCGCGGCCTGTCCGCCGGTGAGAAGCGCATGCTCGCCAAGGCCCGCCAGATTCTCGTGGGTGAGCTGGCCCTTGCCACCCCGGTCGATGAGAAGAAGGCTGATGCCCTCGAAGAGGAAATCCAGGCCACCATCGAGCGCCACCGCGCAGCAGGCCTCGTTGAGGACACCACCGTCGTCACTGGCGGTGATGATGAGGACCTCGCAGACCTCAACTTCGACGATTCTGACGACGAAGAGTAAATAATGTCGCGCCGCGTCATTGCGCTCGTGGCTGCGGCCGGCCAAGGCACGCGCCTCGGCGCGCCGATCCCTAAGGCCTACGTCGAACTCGACGGCGTCCCGCTGCTCGCGCGTTCCGTGCGTCTGCTGCTCGACTCCGGCCGCGTTGATGAGGTCATCGTTCTCGTGAGCCCCGACATGCAGGACACCGCTGCGCGGGTCCTTGCAGACGCCCAGCTTGCCGATGCCCCCGTGCGCCTCGTCCACGGCGGCGGCGAGCGCGCCGACTCCGTCTGGGCCGGCCTTCGGGCCGCGGCTGCCGATGCTGCGTCAACTGCCGCGTCGGCTGGCGCGTCGGCTAGCGCCGACGCGAGTCATGAGGATGCCATCGTCCTTGTCCACGATGCCGCCCGCGCGCTCACCCCGCCGGACATGGTCGCGCGCATTGTCGACCGCGTCGCGGCCGGTGCGTCCGCCGTCATCCCGGTGCTGCCCGTCGCCGACACGATCAAAGAAGTCGACGGCGACACCGTTCTCGCGACCCCAGACCGTTCCCGCCTACGCGCCGTCCAGACCCCACAGGGCTTCGATCTCGCGACGCTCATCTGCGTCAACGAGGCCTACTTCGCAAGAAAGCAGGACTTCATCGCGACGGATGACGCAAGCCTCATGGAATGGTTCGGCGTCACCGTCGTGACCGTCCCCGGCGACGCGATGGCGTTCAAGATAACGACCCCGCTCGACCTCACCCTCGCCCGCGCCGTCCTCGCCGCGCAGCCTGCGGCGCGCGACGAGAAATAAATAAGGAGACCATCATGAAACAGCCGATTATTCCGCGCGTGGGCATCGCCACGGATGCCCACCAGATCGAAGAAGGCAAGCCCTGCTGGATCGCGGGTCTCCTCTTCGAGGGCGCGGACGGCTGCGAGGGACACTCGGACGGCGATGTTGTCTCCCACGCCGTCGTCGACGCATTGCTTTCCGCGTCACAGCTGGGTGACCTCGGCTCCTTCGTCGGCGTAGGCCGTAAGGAATACGCCGGCGTCTCCGGAGCGCAGCTGCTCAAAGAATGCCGCGCGTTGCTTGAGGAGAACGGCTTTACTATCGGCAACGCCGCAGCACAGCTCGTAGGCCAGACCCCGAAGATGGGCCCGCGACGCGAGGAAGCCGAGCGCGTGCTCACCGAGATCCTCGGCGCCCCGGTGTCCATCTCCGCGACGACGACCGATCACCTCGGTTTCACCGGTCGCGCGGAAGGCCGCGCCGCCGTCGCGACCGCTGTCGTGTGGAAGGCCACCGCATAAGCCACCGCATTAGCCAGCACCTAAACTCGTGCTCCGCAGGCAGCCGTGCCCTCCACCGATGTCGGTGGGTAGCAAAGAAAAGCCCAGCGTCCCCTAGAATGGGCTGCGTGACTTCCAACGATAAGCAGACCCCGACCACGCAGCTTCACATCTATGACACGGCGGCGCGTACGCAGCGCCCGTTCGAGCCCATCCGGCCCGGTCACGTGTCTATCTATCTGTGTGGCGCGACCCCGCAGGCCCAACCGCACATCGGTCACCTGCGTTCCGGCGTCGCCTTCGATATCCTGCGTCGTTGGCTCATTGCTCAGGGCTTCGACGTTGCCTTCGTCCGCAACGTCACCGACATCGATGACAAGATTCTCACCAAGGCCACGGACAACGGCCGTCCCTGGTGGGAGTGGGTCTCCACGTATGAGCGCGAGTTCACCAAGGCGTACAACACGCTCGGTGTTCTTCCGCCCTCCGTCGAGCCGCGCGCGACCGGCTTCGTCACCCAGATGGTCGACTACATGCAGCGCCTCATGGACCGCGGCTTCGCCTATGCCGTCGGCAAGACCGACGGTGAAGCCGAAGGAGCAGGTTCCGTCTACTTCGACGTCAATGCTTGGGTCGCGGCCGAGGGTTCTGACTACGGATCCCTGTCCGGCAACAAGGTCGAGGAAATGGACCAAGGGGAGGGCGTGGACGCCCTCGACCGTGGCAAGCGCGGCGCCCAAGACTTCGCCCTGTGGAAGGGCGCGAAGCCCGGCGAGCCCTCGTGGCCCACGCCGTGGGGCAAGGGTCGCCCGGGCTGGCACCTGGAGTGCTCGGCGATGTCCACGTACTACCTGGGTTCCGAGTTCGACATTCACTGCGGCGGCCTGGACCTGCAGTTCCCGCACCACGAGAACGAGATTGCCCAGTCCCACGCGGCGGGCGACGGCTTCGCGCATTACTGGATGCACAATCACTGGGTCACCATGGCCGGAGAGAAGATGTCCAAGTCCCTGGGCAACGTGCTCTCCGTGCCCACCATGCTGGAGCTCGTCCGCCCAGTCGAGCTGCGCTACTACCTGGGCTCGGCGCATTACCGTTCCGTGCTCGAGTACTCCGAGGCCGCGCTCACCGAGGCTGCCGCGGGCTACCGGCGCATCGAGGACTTCCTCGCGCGCTTCGACACCGTCGAGGTGGGTGAGTGGACGCAGGGCTTCGAGGACGCGATGAATGACGATATCGCCGTTCCACGCGCCCTGGCAGAAATTCACACCACGGTGCGCGCTGGCAACAAGGCGCTCGCCGAGGGGGACGAAGCCCGCGCGCTGGATCTCGCACAGTCTGTGCGCGCTATGGCTGCGGTGCTGGGCTTCGACCCGATCGAGTGGGCGTCTGGCTCCGCTGCGGATTCGGGTGCGGCCGAGCAGGCACTCGAGGTCCTCGTCGCCGCCGAGCTCGAGGCACGTACCACCGCACGTGCCGAGAAGGACTGGGCCACAGCGGATGCCGTGCGCGACCGACTCGCAGCAGCGGGCATTACCATTACCGATACTCCCGACGGCCCCACCTGGTCGCTGGCTTAAATTACACGTTGCACACGCTCTAGAAGGATAGATTTTTATGGCACGAACTCACGGCCGTGGCGGCGCAGGCGCACGCAAGTCGAATAAGAAGGGTGCGCTCAAGGGCACCGGCGGACAGCGCAAGAAGGGTTTGGAGGGCAAGGGCCCGACCCCGAAGGCGGAGGACCGCGTCTACCACGCCAAGTACAAGGCGAAGCAGATTCGCGAACGTCGCAACTCCGGGCGCCACGTCAAGGAGACCGCAGAGATGGTCGTGGGCCGCAACCCTGTCGTGGAATGCCTCCACGCGAAGGTCCCGGCGACCTCCCTCTACATTGTGCAGGGCACCCGCATGGACGAACGCCTCTCCGAGGCCGTTGCCATCGCGAACTCCCGCAACCTGCCGGTGCTCGAGGTCCAGCGCCACGAGATGGACAACATGACAGGCAACGGCATGCACCAGGGCATTGGCCTGCAGATTCCGCCGTTCAAATACGCGCAGGTTGAGGACCTCGTCGCTGACGTGGCGGCCAAGCCCGAGCCGGGCATGTTCGTCATCCTCGACAACATCACGGACCCGCGTAACCTCGGCGCGGTCATTCGTTCCGTCGCGGCCTTCGGCGGCCACGGCGTCATCATCCCGGAGCGCCGCTCCGCTTCCGTCACTGCCGTGGCATGGCGTACCTCCGCGGGCACCGCAGCGCGCCTGCCCGTGGCGCGTGCGACGAACCTCACGCGCACGGTGCAGTACTTCCAGAAGCACGGCTACCAGGTCGTGGGCCTCGACGCCGGCGGCGAGCACACGCTCGACACCTACGACGGCGGCACGGATCCCGTCGTCATCGTCATCGGCTCCGAGGGCAAGGGCATTTCCCGTCTCGTGCGCGAGAACTGCGACGAGGTCATGTCCATCCCCATGACCCCGTGGGTCGAGTCGCTCAACGCCTCCGTCGCGGCCGGCGCGGTGCTGTCCGAGTTCGCCCGCCAGCGCCGCGTGGCCCAGAAATAGGCTCACGCTTTCGCCGCCATGTTTCTCACGAGCGTGCGTCCCGCCCCGGAGCTTATCGGGGAGGGACTGCCCGATGTGCCGGAACACATGCGCCGCCTGGGCGCGCTCATCGCAGCGCTGCCCGGCGGCGCCTTGCGTTTTCCTACGCCCGTGACCGTCGTCGTGGGGGATAACGGCGCCGGAAAATCCACGCTGCTAGAGGCCATCGCCGTGGGGCTTGGCGTCAATCCCGAGGGCGGTTCGCGCCACGCCCGTTTTGCCACCGGCGACGAGGACTATCCCGAGTGGCTCATCTGCTCGCGGGCGCACAACCCGCGCGACGTGTACTTCTTGCGCGGCGAGACCTTCCTCAACTTGAGCGAGTATCACCACCAGATCCATAGCCCGGAGAATCCCGATCCGCTCAGGGACCTGCCGTTTCTCAGCCACGGCCAGGGTCTGCTCGCCCTCGTCGAGAGACGCTTCCATTCTGACGGAATGATCATTCTCGACGAGCCGGAAGACGGCTTGTCCTATCCCCGGCAGGTCGAGGTTGCCACGCAGCTCGAGCGCCTCACCGCCCAAGGCGCACAGGTCATCCTCGCGACGCACTCACCAGTCTTCCTCAGCATGCAAGGCGCGACCGTCTACGCGTTCGGCGACAATGGGATTGCGCCCGTCGCTCCCGAAGCGACGGAGGCTGTTCACGCCGCGCGCGAGTTCCTCGCCGATCCATTGGGGACCGCCGCGTTTCTAATTGGGGAGGGCGAATGAGGGACTTCTATGTCGACGCCTATGCCGCGGTGGACGGCGGCCACGGACCTGAGTGGGTGTCCTCCGTTCCTGGTTTCGTGGCGCTGCGACGCCAGGGACTGGACCTGCGTGCGCCGGTGACCGTGCTGACCGGGGACAACGGGGTGGGCAAGTCGACGCTCGCCGAGGGCATTGCCTTCGAGTACGGCTTTCCTGAGCGCGGCGGGATATGGGGTGTGCAGCGCTCCGCCGGTCCCATCAATCCCCTCCGGGGGTGGGCGAGCCTGCGCTTGGGTAACGCGGCGAAGGACGGCTACTTCCTGCGCGCGGAGACGCACTACAACGTCGGTTCGACCGCGATGTCGCACGGCGAATCCGTCATGGACGTCGTGCAGCGTTCCTTTGATGGGCGCGGGCTCTATATCCTCGACGAGCCGGAGTCGGGGCTTTCGCTCGTGCGGCAGATGACGCTCATGGCGGAAATCCATCGTGCCGCGGAGGCGGGTGCGCAGTTCATCGTGGTGACGCACTCGCCGATCGTGGCAGCCATCCCCGGTGCGCGGATTGTTGAAATTACAGAAGATGGGTTCTTCTTAGAGATGCGCGACGTGACACAGACGCTGGCGTTTCAGTCCCTCGCCGAAGTGATGCGGCGGGTTTAAAGGCCGAAGAAGTCCTCCACGAGCTCGGCAGCGATGAAGGAATCCGTGTTTTTACCCAGGCGTGGGTCCAGCTCGTTGCCCGACGGGATGACGTGGCCCATGCCCTCGACGCTCACGAGCTCGACCGGTGCGCCGTCGCTATCTGCTGGCTTCCAGTGGTCGACAACGGTGTCGGGGAAAAGCTGGGTGCGCGCCGGGCCGGCGGCATGGTTGAGCTCTGCGAAGCGTGCGGCATTCTCCTGCGCGCCGGAGACGGCACCGCGGGTGCGCTTCGGGTCAATGCCCGCCGTTCCGCCCTTATAGGGCGCGAGCCGGTCGCCCGTGCCGTGGACGAACATGACCGGGGTGGGCTGGTACGCCGAG
The DNA here is from genome assembly GCF_001809185.1 of Corynebacterium sp. HMSC072G08. Taxonomy (NCBI): domain Bacteria; kingdom Bacillati; phylum Actinomycetota; class Actinomycetes; order Mycobacteriales; family Corynebacteriaceae; genus Corynebacterium; species Corynebacterium sp. HMSC072G08. The sequence continues at coordinate 69,138 of NZ_KV796429.1, read as the reverse complement.
TCCGGATTGGTGGGCGCATGGTTGGTGCCGGCGCCGAGAGTGGAGGCGAAGACGCAGGCGGCATCGGCAAGCCCGGGCGCGTCGAAGAGCAAGCGGATAACCATCTGCCCGCCGTTGGAGAAGCCGCAGAGGAACACGCGGCCAATCTCCTGCTCCGCGCGCAGCTCGTCGAGGATGGCGCGCGTGAAGGCGACGTCATCGATGCCCAGCTCGCGCGCGGCGACGGGCAGGGTGGCGCGGGCATCGTTAAAGTGCTGTTCCACGCCGGTGGGGTAGACCGCAAGCATGCCGTGGCGGGTGGCAAGGTCATCGAACGTGCCGTTGGTAAAGCGACGGATGACATTCGCGGATTGCAGGGAGCCGTGGAAGAACATGAGGATATCGGGCTTCGCCGCGACGGTGTCGGGGCGGTACACGAGGTACTTGCGGGTGCGGTCTTGTAATTCGAGGCTACGGCGTTCCAAAGTCACGCATCTAGCCTAGTCCTGGTGCGTGCAGCTCTCGTCGTGCGTTGAGGTGTGGTGTGCCTCGGCGTCGGCGCGATCGGTGGCGGCGCCGAAGTGTTTCTGGGAGGCACGGCGGGCGGCGACGTCGTCGCGGACGGCCTTGCGGCTGCGGGCCGCGCCGATACCGCGGCAGACCAGGTAAATAACAAAAGAGATGCTCGTGACGAAGACCGAGACGGGCAGGCCGGGAGCCAGGGAGAGGACTAGGCCGCCCACGGCGGAGACCTCAGCGAAGATGGTGGACCACATAATGGCGCGCACCGGCGAGGACGTGATGTGCACGGCGGCGGCGCCCGGGGTGATAAGCAGCGCCATGACGAGCAGGGAGCCGACGATCTGCACGGACTGTGCGGCAGCGAGGCCGACGAGGATGGCGAAGACGACGGACAGTGCGCGCACGGGCACGCCGGCGGCCTGCGCCATGATGGGGTCCGCGGAGGCGAAGAGCATGGGGCGCCAGAACAGCGCGACAGCGCCGACGATGATGACCATGGTCGCGGCGAGCAGCCAGACGGAGGCGCTCGAGACGCCGACGATCTGGCCGGTTAGCAGCGACATCGCGGAGTTCGAGTTGCCGGGGTAGAGGTGCAAGAAGAGCACGGAGAGACCGAGGCCGAAGCTCATGACGACGCCGATGGCGGAGTCCTGCTGGCCCTTGAAGCCGAGGACGGCGAGCACGATGGCAGCGACGATGGCGCCGGCGACCGCGCCGAAGCCGATGTTGAGGCCGAAGAGGAGCGCGGCCGAGGCGCCCATAAGGGCGAGCTCCGAGGTGGCGTGCACGGAAAACGACATCTGACGCAACACGATGAGCGAGGTCATCACGCCCGAGAGGATGCCGAGCAGGGCGCAGGCGATAAGCGACTGCTGCACGAAGTCGATGCTCAGGAGGTACTGGGTGTCCTCAATATATTTCTGCATGGATGATTCCCCTTCTACGCGACGATCATGCGGCCATCGATTTCGATGACGTTGACACGCGAACCATAGAGCTCAGAGAGCACGTCGCTGCGCATGACCTCGTTGACGGTGCCCATGATGTGGCCATGTGGCGCAATGTAGAGCACGCGGTCGACGACGCCGAGCACCGGGTTGATGCCGTGGGTGACGAAGACGATGGACAGGTCGCGCTCGCGGCGCCAGAAATCGAGCTTGTCCACGGTGGCCTGCTGGCGCGCCGGGTCAAGCGAGAGCAGCGGCTCGTCCGCGAGCAGAAGCTGCGGGTCGGCAGCGAGGGCCTGAGCCTGGCGGATGAGCTGTTGCTGGCCGCCGGAGAGCAGGCCTACGCGGCGGTCCGCGATGCCGGTCGCGCCGACCTCGGTGAGGAGCTCGTCCACTCGAGCGCGCGCGGCGCGGCGGTTCTTCACCACGCCATGGGCGAGGGAGAGGGAGACGAGGTCGCGGGCGCGCATCGGCAGCTCAGGCGGGAACATGCGCTGCTGAGGGATATAGCCCACGCGGCAATTGACGTCTACGCGGCCGTCGGTGAGCTGGCGCGTGCGCAAGATGGTGCCGAGCAGCGTGGACTTGCCCACGCCGTTGGGGCCGAGCACCGCGATGAACTCGCCGGGCTCGATGTCGAAGGACATGTTCGACCACAGCGGATCGACCGCGGCGTCGCAGAAGGAGACGAGCGACTTACTTGGCATTGGACTCCAGCGCGGAGACAACGGACTCGTAGTAATCGAAGAAGTTCTCGCCGTCCACCGGGGTCTCGCCGATTTCGACGACCGGGATGCCGGCGGCCTCCGCAGCATCGTGGATGCGCGTGGTCATATCCGTCTCGGTCTGCGGGTTGTAGATGAGGACGTCGATGTCGCCGTTTTTGATGACGCCGAGGAAGCGCGCGAGGTCAGCTGCGGCCGGCTCGCCCTCGTCGAGGGTGGCGGCGCGGTACTTCTCCGGCGTGTTGTCAGTCCAGGAGTCCGACGGCGCGAGGAGGTAGTCCGCAATCGGCTCGGTCTGCGCGTACTTCTTGGCGGGCAGCGCGGCGATGCGGTCGGCAAAGCCCTTCGTCTTCTCCTCGAGGCCGTCGGCCGAGGCGCCCGCCTCTGGGTCCTTGGCGTTGATGGCGTCCGCGATCTCCTCGGCGACGATGTTGATGGCCTCGACGTCGTACCAGATGTGCTCGTTACCGTCGATGATCGTGACCTTAAGGCCCTCGTCATTCATGTGCTCGTCGAGCGTTCCGTGCTCAATAAGCGGCAGGGCGGTGACAACCTTGTCCTGCTCCTTGACCGTCTCGTAGAGCCATGCGTCGTAGCCGCCGCCACCGACGACGACCATGTCTGCCTCGTTGGCCTGCGCGATATTGGCTGCAGTGGGCTCGAAGTGGTGCGGATCCACGCTCGGGTCCGTAATCACAGAGGAGACCTCGACGTCCGCGTCCGTGGATTCGGCGACGACGTTGGCGACGTCAGCCCAGATCGGCGTGGAGGCGACAATCTTAATGGTCTCGTCGCCAGAGGCCGACGAGTCAGAGGAGCCAGAGGAGCAGGCGGTGGCCGTGAGAGCCAGTGCCGCGACGGACACAAGAGTCAGGGAACGCGAGTACAGCATGCGCTCCAGTTTTCCGTTGTTGCAACTCAATGTCAATTGATAACCAATTGAAAATCAGGGGAGGTCGACGCGGGTGGGTGGGGTAGGGTAGCACTTATGGTAAAACGCACCCCACAACGCAAAACGCTGGCGTCGCTCGCCGCCGAGTTGGGGGTATCTCCCACCACCGTCTCGAACGCCTATAATCGCCCGGATCAGCTCTCCGCAGCTACGCGTCAGCGCATCCTCGCCGCGGCGGCCGCGCGGGGCTACCCGGGGCCCGATCCCACGGCGCGCAGCCTGCGCACCCGCCACGCTGGTTCCGTGGGTGTCCTGCTCACCGAGCATCTCTCCTACGCCTTCGAGGACCAGGCCTCCGTCGACTTCCTGGCGGGCATGGCCGAGGCTTCTGCCGGCGCGGATACGACGCTGACCCTCATCCCCGCCGGCCCCGGCACCAGCTCGCCTGCCGATGGCCCCTCGCTCGTCGCTCGCGCCGCCGTCGACGGCTTCGTCGTCTACTCCGTCGCCGCAGACGACCCGTACCTCGAGGCCGTGCGCGGCCGCGGCCTGCCCGTGGTGGTCTGCGACCAGCCCACAGACGCCGGGCTGCCCTTCGTGGGCATTGATGACGTTGCGGCCATTCAGCCAGCGGCGCGTGCGCTCGTGGAGGCTGGCCACACGCAGATCGGCATCCTCGCTATCCGTCTCTTCCGCGAACCGGTGGACGGTTTCGTTTCGCCGGAGCGCCTGGCCGAGGCTGACATGCACGTGCAGCGCTCGCGCGTGACGGGCGCGCTGCAGGTCTTCCACGAGGCTGGCATTACGGACGTTCCGGTGCTGACGCGCCACCTCAACAATGCGCAGACTACGCACGCGGCAGCTACTGAGCTTCTCGATGCCCACCCCGAGCTCACCGCCGTCCTGTGCACCACGGACTCCATGGCGCTAGGGGTACTCACAGTGGCGCGTGAGCGCGGCATCGACGTCCCAGGCGAGCTCTCTGTCACCGGCTTCGACGGCATTCAGACCGCCCGCCTGCGCGGCCTGTCGACCGTCGTGCAGCCGAATAAGGCGAAAGGCGCGGCCGCGGGCCACATGCTCTCCTCGCTTATCGCGCGCGGCGAGGCCGAAGCGCCCGAGGAGAGCCCGCGCCGCCTGCTGCCCACGACCTTCGAGCGCGGCACGACCATCGCCCCGCCGCGCTAACTACCGAAAATTGTGAAAACCTGCGCGGCGGGCGAGGATTTTTGGTTGTGCGCACAGTGCGGCACTTTTGGCATTTAGCGGCCGAGGAACTCCGCGCGAGCGGCGGCGAGGTCCGTGAGGAAGTCCGCCACGGCGTCGACGCCGGGCACGCGGTGGACGGCGGTGGTCTCGCCCTCGCCTACCTTGATGCCCAGGTCCGGGCCAGCGGGCAACTGGGTGAGCGCGGCGAAGCCGGTCTCGTCCGTGACGTCGTCGCCGAGGAAGACGACGGCCGTGGCGCCCAGGCGCTCGCGCAGGGCCTGAATCCACGAGCCCTTCGTCGCCGAGGAGGCGGAGAATTCCACGACCATCTTGCCTTCGACGCCGGGAAGGTCGAGGGCAAGCGCGGCATCGAGCGCGGCGCGTGCGGCTGCGGGATCCTGGAGATGCAGCTTGAGCACATGGAGCACGCGCTGGAAGGGTTTGTACTCGATCTCGGCGCCTGGGAACTGAGCGAGGATGGGGTGAAGCTGAGCTTCGACGTCGTCGAGGAAGGCCTGCTGTTCGGGCGTGACGGGGGTCGCGCCCGCGGGGCCTGCGGTCTCCGCGCCGTGGGAGCCACCGAAGATGACGGGATCGTGGAGCGGACATACGCGGGCGAGCCCCTCGAGGTGGCGACCGCTGAGCACCGCGGCCCACGTGTCGGGGAGCTGGGCGAGGCGCTCGAGCGCTGCGAGCGAGCGGGGATCGGCCTGGACCGCGTAGGGGTCCGTGGCAAAACTGGCGAGCGTGCCGTCGAAGTCGGAGACGACCGCGAGCCGCGGGGTACGTGCGAGTTCGTTGATGAAAGCAGGCTGGTCGGTCATAAATGCTCCTTTTAAGCGTTTCTAGGCAGCGAGGGACACGAAGCGGATGGCAGGCGAGTCCACGCGGCCGTCGTGCAGGGTGAAGACCATCTGGTTGTTCTCGTCGACGCGGAGGGTGAACTCGTGATTCTGAGCGAGCAGGCGCGTGAGCTGGTTGTGTGCCCATAGGGATTCGCCGGTGCAGTCGGCGCGCGTGTCGTCGAATTGCACGGAGTCGATGCGCACGCCGTCCGCGTCCTCGACGTTGGATTCTTCCTCGCCGTTGAGGTACGTGGCGTCCGCGCGGAACTGGGCGCAGCCCGTCGTACCCACGAGACCCTGCGTGCCGAGCGTGAGGCTGGGCGCGGGGTGGAGAGTCTCAGGGATAGAACTGGGGGCATCGGCAGCCGTGTAGATGCCGACGACCTGCCAGGACTTATTCAAGCGGACCTGGTCGCCGGGCGCGGCGTTGTCCTCCGGCGTGCCGCAGGCCGCGAGCGTGAGAGCGAGGAGAGGAGCGAGGATTTTCTTCATTTTTTCTCCAAGCAGTCGAGGAAGGAATTCGCCCACAGGTCGACGTCGTGCTCCATGACTTGGGCGTGCATGGCATGCATGCGCTCAGCGAGGACCTCCGGCTGATTGTGCAGGCCGACCACTGCGTCGCGCAGGGCCTTCTTAATGGACTCAATGTCGAAAGGATTGCACAGGTAGGCCTGGGTAAGTTCGACGGCGGCGCCGGCGAACTCGGAGAGCACGAGCGCGCCCGAGTCGTCCCCGTGGCAGGCGATGTATTCCTTGGCCACGAGGTTCATGCCGTCCTTGAACGGCGTAACGAGCATGACGTCTGCCATGCGGTAGTAGCGGCGAAGCTCGTCCTTGGGCACGCTCGTGTGGCGGTAGTGGACGACGGGTGCGCCGATTTGTGCGAAGCGTCCGTTGATGCGGCCCACGGCCTCCTCGACCTGGGAGCGGGTCTTGCGATAGCTCGTAATGCGCTCACGCGAGGGTGTGGCGATCTGCACGAGGCAGACATCTTCCGGGTTGAGCGCGCCGGTCTCGAGGAGTTCCTCGAAGGCCTTGAGACGCTGGAGGATGCCCTTGGTGTAATCGAGACGGTCGACGCCCAGGATGACGGTGCGCTCGTGGCCGAGGTCCGCGTGGAGGCGTTCCGCGCCGCCCAAGTCAGCGGCGGACCATTCGTTCATGGCGGCGGCGTCAATGGAAATGGGGAAGGCGCCCACGCCCACGCGGCGGCCGTTGTTCAGTTCCAGGTGCGCGGTGACCTCGCGCGTGGAGATCTCGCCGGAGACCTCGATGCCAAAGCGGCGGGCCAGCGCCAGGAAGTTGCGGGCGTTGGCCTCGAGGTGGAAGCCCACGAGGTCCGCGCCGAGGAGCCCACGGACGAGCTCCATGCGCCAGGGCAGCTGCGCGAAGAGATCCGGCGCAGGGAAAGGAATGTGGAGGAAGAAGCCGATGGTGAGGTCCGGGCGCAGCTGGCGCAGGATGCCTGGCAGCAGCTGGAGCTGATAGTCCTGAATCCACACGGTCGCGCCCTCGGCGGCGACGGCAGCGACCTCGTCGGCGAAACGGAGGTTGACCTCGCGGTAGACGTGCCACCAGTCGCGGTCATAGACCGGGGTGACGATGAGGTCGTGGTAGAGCGGCCACAACGTGGCATTGGAAAAGCCCTCGTAGAAGCCCTCAAAATCCGCTTGGGAGAGCTTGACGGGGTGGAGTAGCACGCCGCGCTCGGTGCGGAAGGGCTCGGGCGCGTCCCCCACGACGCCCGGCCAGCCGACCCAGCAGCCATTGTGCTTCTCGAGCACGGGGGTGAGCGCAGCGACCAAACCGCCCGGCGACGGGGTCCAGGTCCGGGTTCCGTCGGGGGCGGTGTGGAGGTCGACTGGCAGCCGGTTGGCTACGACGACGAAGTTGTTGTCGCTCATACCTGCGCTTTAAGACTTCTTCGCGGTCTTTTTGGCGGCCTTTTTCGAGGTCTTCTTAGCAGCCTTGGCGGTTTTCTTGGTCGACTTCTTCGTCGCCTTCTTGGTGGCCTTCTTCGTTGCTTTCTTGCGCGTGGCCTTCTTCGGCTGCGCTTCTTCGTGCTCCGCGAGGACCTTGCGGTGGATGAGTCCCTTGGGCTCCACACCGAGCATGGACATCAGGGTGACGCCGTCGAGGAAGTCTTCCGCGTACGTCGCGACAATGCGGCGCGCGGCGCGGGCGGTCTCTTCCTCGAGGACGTGCGAGTTATCCGCACTGGGTTGAACGTCGGTGACCTTGGGTGGCACGAATGTCCTCCTGCTTGACGGGATTGTTCTTAGACCTTGCAATTCTACGCTATTGCGCGACAGGCCGCTCAATCGCCGTGAGGAATCCGGGGCGGGAAATCTGGGTCGTCCGGCGAGGAGGAGCCGTCCGCCAACGGGCTGGAGATGGCCTCCCACGTTTCCGTGGCTGGGTCGAGAGCCTCGAGGAGGTCGAGCACCTCGTGGCTGTTGAGCTGTTTGAGCTGCTCGCGTACCGTCTTGTCCTGCTCCATACGGACCTGTGCCACGCTCGGGCTTTCCGATGCCCCCGTGGTCTCGGCCGGAGCTGGCTGCGGCGCCTGCACGGGCGGCGGCACGGGGCGCTCGACGCGCGGGGCACGTGGGGAAAGCGGCACGCGCGGAATACGCGGGGTGCGGTGGCGCAGCGCGCGGGCTTGGTGCGCGGAGAAGCGCCCCAGGCGCTTGAAGGCTTCGTACGGACGGAAGTACTGCGGGCGGCGCAGGCGGCGTGCGCCGCGCTCGCCGAGCACGACACCCGCGGCCAGCGAGCCCGCTATGGCGATCGCCGTGGCGAGGTTGGTGAAACCGGTGATGACCTGCTCGTTGATCGTGGCGTACATGCCGCGGTAGAGCATGAGACCCGGCAGCATCGGCGTGTAGCCGATGATCATCGTAATGAGCGGCGGGATGTAGTAGCGGCGAGCAAGTAGACCGCCGGCGAGTCCCACCGCGATGGCGGAGATGCCGCAGGCCACGACGGTGCCCACGCCGAAGGGGATGACCACGAAGTAGTAGAAGACCATGCCGGCGCCGGCGGTTAGTCCGGAGACGATAACTTCTTTCCACGCGGCATACAGCGAGTACGCGAATGCGGCAGAGCCGATGGCGCCCATAGTGATAAGCAGTGGGATTTGGTGATAGACCGGCGCTGCCATCGTTTCCAGAGGCGGCAGCGGGAAGCCCAGGGCATCGGCAGTTTGAATCCCTAAGCCGACGCCGCCGATGATCGCGCCGGTCGCCAGCACTGCCTCGAAAAAGCGCGCGGTGGAGGTGACGGGCGCACGGGTGATGCCGTCGACAAGGGACTGCACCAACGTCAGCCCCGCCACGAGGATGATGATCCCCGAACCAATGACCTGTGACGGAACGAGGTGGATGCCGAGCGTCGCCGCCAGGTTATAGGACAACGCGGCAGGGAATACGGCGATGAATCCGCCGGCGATGTTTTGATAAAACGTCGGAACCCGATAACGCGCGAGGAGAGCATTGACTCCCATGATGAGGATGGTGATGATAAACGTCAGCGCCGCGGCCAGCAGCCCGCCGCCGAGGACGACCGAGAAGGCCGCGCCCATGACGCCCCAGCCGACGAGGACGGAGCGGATACCGCGCGGCGGCGGCATCTGATCGATTTCGTTGAGGATGCGCTCGGCCAGCGCGGGCGGCGTGGCGCCGGAGTGGATGGAGCGGATGAGCTTATCCACGGCCGAGAGCTTGGAGAAGTTCACGTCAATGCCCGGTGCCACGCGGAATACCGTGATCGGCCGGCGGTCCGCGCCCGTGCCCACGTTGGTGTGGATGGTGATCGTGTTCATGACGACATCGACGTGGCAGTAGTGCAGGCCATAGGACGCCGCCGCGAGGTAAATCTGGGAGCGCGCGTCCGCGTTCGAGGAACCCGCGCAGATGAGGATTTCGCCGATGCGCGCGGCGATTTCCATCACGCCCGTCACCTGAGCCGGGTCCGTGAGATCGACCGGCGCCAGCGGCGACGGCGGGGGTGCGGCCTGGGCCGCGTCAATCGTGGCGATGCGCGTGCGGGCGTCGCCGAAGAAACCGCCGCCCAGCTTGCCAGCCCAGCCGCGGAACTGATCTATTACATGTGTCACTGTGTCTACGTGTGCCTTGCGTTGAAATGGGGGTCGCGTCCGTGAGCCGGCGCGACCACCGCGTGTGTCGAGAGTCGAATAACTGCGTATGCGTATCTAGCCTGCAACTCTATCCGTAGTGCCCACCGCCGCGCACCCCTGCACCTGCACCCCTGTGTCTGTACCCCTGTGCCGCGCCATGCTCGCGCCGCTTAGGTTCCAGCGGGCGCCATATTGTACGATTTAGCCCTAGTGCGCTTCGCGCGCACAGGCTGGAGTGGCGCAATTGGTAGCGCAACGCACTTGTAATGCGTAGGTTGCGAGTTCAAGTCTCGTCTCCAGCCCCACAGAAGCCCTCTACCTGCACTGACGGGTAGGGGGCTTCAACTTTGTCGCCCGTGGAGCCCGTCTTTGCTGTATTTTCGGGCGCGTTGCGCGCAGTTCTGGCGCGGAAAGAGCTCTAGCGCCCGAAAGTGACGTCGCGACGTGTTCGGGGCGGGCCTTTAGGCGTCCGCGTCGAGGATCCGCAGCACGTGCTCGAGGATCTTCTTTCGATTGCCCGCGGACAGGTGCGTTTCTGAGACGTGGTCGTGAACCCACAAGCCCATGCTAAGCACGGCGACGATGAGCTCCTGTAGTTCGGCCTCGTCGCTCACGTCGCGCGAGGGATCGGGCATCCACTCATCGTCGACCTCTTTCCAGATGGCCTGGAATTCCGGGTGGGACTGCGCATGGATGGACATGAGTAGCTCGACGAGCGGATCGTTCTTCGACAAGGAGAGCACAAGCGCGCGCTGACGCTGCGTGCGCGTGAGCTCTTCGGCGCGCCCGCCGCCGAGCTTTTCTAGTTCGGCCTCCCAGCGCTGCGCACAGAAGCGGTGCATCTCCACGAGCAGGTCGTGGCGAGTGGGGAAGTGGTAGATGAGTCCGGACTTCGTCATCCCGGTCGCCTGCGACAAGGAGTCGTAGGTCACGGCGTTGACGCCAGCGTCCTGGACGATGTCGAGGGCGGCGACGAGCGCCTCGTTCTTTTTACTCGTGCGTGCCACCGTTGCCTCCTGATGTGGGATTATCGCGGAAAGCCCAGCCGGTGTATGCCGCGAAAGCGGCGGCGATGACGCCCAGAATGATGAGTACTGAGACGTAGGCCTGCGCATAGGCCGGCGCCGCGACGGAGGCATGCTCCGCCGAATCCATGATGGCAAGGCCCAGGCTGCGCAGCTCCTCCGGCAAGTAGGCACTGAGGAACATGGGCAGTAGCGAACCGGTGAGCGCGACCGCGATAAGCGTGCCGAACTCGTAGGAGACCTCCTCCACGCCCGCTGCCATGCCCGAGCGGTTAAGCGGGGCGGCGCCGATGATCGCGGTCGAGGACACGGACATCGCCGAGCCCGCGCCCAGGCCTACGAGCATCATGCCGGCATACAGCGCCGGCTGCAGACCCGTATGCGTCGCCCATGCGGCAAGCAACACGCCTGCGGTAATGGAGAGGAAGCCGCCGGAGATGAGCGGCAGGAAGCCGACCTTGTGGAGCACCGCGCCACCGATGGCGGACATGGGGATGGCGCACACCGCTGCGATGGCGACCACGAGTCCCGCGTGGAGCGGGGTCCATTCATCGGCGAGCTGCAGTTTTTGCGTCGTGGTGAGCTCCGCGCCCGCGAGAACGAACATGGCGCCGGCTGCGGCAGCAACGCCGCCAGCAAAGATGCGCGAACGGAAGATATCGAAGGTGAGGAGCGGGTCGACCAGCTTGTTTTGGCGGCGGACAAAGACCCAGCCGCCGCATATCGCGACGAGCAGCGCGACGCCCGCGAGCGTCCAGGAGCCGCGCGCAAGTTCCTTGATGGTCATGGTGAATCCGCCCAGCGCGAACAGAGCATAGAGCGAGGAGATAAAGTCCCAGCGCTTGTCCGGGTGCGGGACGTTGGGCGGCGCGATGAGCAGCGTGAGGCCGAGCGCGATGACGCAGATGGGCACGTTAATGAGGAAGACCGAGCCCCAGTAGAAGTGCTCCAGCAGGAAGCCGCCCAGGACAGGACCGGCGGCCGCACCGACGACGGCGACGGAGCCCCAAATGCCAATGGCGGTGTTGCGCTCCCTCTCGTCGGCGAAGGTGAGTCGGATAAGTGCGAGGGTCGCGGGCATCATGACGGCCGCGGCGAAGCCGAGGAACGCACGTGCAGCCACGAGCGCCCACGCGGACGGTGAGAACGCAGCCGCGAGCGAGGCAAGTCCGAAAATCGCGAGGCCCGTGACGAACATGCGTCGGTGGCCCACGCGGTCGCCTAGCGTGCCCGTGCCCAGCAGTAGGCCGGCGAGGACGAGCGGGTAGGCGTTGATGATCCACAGCGACTGAAGCGCGGAGGCATGAAGCACGTGGGTGAGCCGCGGCAGTGCCGTATAGAGGATCGAGTTGTCGAGACCAATCATGAGCAGGCCGAGTGATACCACGGCAAGAAATGTCCAGCGCTGCGCGGGCGTGGAGTCCTCTGCATAGCGCAGGGCGGTGCGGCGATCGTGGCGGCGTGCGGCGCGTTCAGTGCGGGCTACACGGCGCCGTTCGGTAAGCGTCGGGGGCGTCGAGAGTTCTTCGGTCATGACGCATTACTTTAGCGAACGGTCGTTACAGTAATCAACCTGAGCGGTTGCATTGTCTCGTGGATCACGCTGCCCGTTCGGTTGTGAGAAGCGAGCTGATAGTGGCTTTTCCAATCACAGACGGGGACAATCGGGCGTAGGCAAATTTAGGTCTTAAATACGAAGAAAACGAGGATTATTCTTATGGCACGCAATTACGCCGAACAACTCGTCGCCGTGCTCGAAGCCCAGGGCGTCGAGCGCATTTATGGTCTGGTGGGTGACTCGCTCAACCCCATCGTCGACGCGGTTCGTCGCTCACCCATCGAGTGGGTCCACGTCCGCAACGAGGAAGCCGCTGCTTTCGCTGCTGAGGCTGACTCCCTGACCACCGGCAAGCTGGCTGTCTGCGCCGCCTCCTGCGGTCCGGGCAACACGCACCTGGTGCAGGGTCTCTACGACGCACATCGCAACGGTGCCAAGGTGCTCGCCATTGCGTCGCATATCCCGTCGCGCCAGATTGGCTCGAAGTTCTTCCAGGAAACCCACCCGGAGATGCTCTTCAACGAGTGCTCCGGCTACTGCGAGATGGTCAACTCCGCTGAGCAGGGCGGCGTCGTCCTGCACCACGCCATCCAGTCCACGATGGCGGGCAAGGGCGTGTCCGTCCTCGTCCTGCCGGGCGACGTCTCCATGCAGGAGGCTACCGATGACGCCTTCACTCAGTCGAAGATTTCCTCCGGCACCCCGGTGGTCTTCCCGGACCCGGCCGAGGCCGCCGCGCTGACCCAGGCCATCAACGAGGCTAAGACCGTCGCGCTCTTCGTTGGCGCTGGCGTGAAGAACGCCCGCGAGCAGGTCCTCGCCCTCGCCGAAAAGATCAAGGCTCCGATTGGCCACGCCCTCGGCGGCAAGATGTACATCCAGTACGACAACCCGTTTGATGTCGGCATGTCCGGCCTGCTCGGCTACGGCGCCGCGCACGAGGCCACCCACGAGGCTGACCTGCTCATCCTCCTGGGTACTGACTTCCCGTACAACGACTTCCTGCCGCAAGGTAACGTCGCGCAGGTCGATATCGACGGCTCCCACATCGGCCGCCGCACCAAGATCAAGTACCCGGTCACCGGCGACGTCGCAGCGACCATCGAAAACATCCTGCCGCACGTCGAGGAGAAGCAGGATCGCCGCTTCCTCGACCGGATGCTCAAGTCGCACTACAACAAGCTCAACAACGTGGTTGAGGCCTACACCAAGAATGCCGAGAAGATGAAGCCCATCCACCCGGAATTCGTGGCCAACATCATTGACGAAGAGGCCGCGGACGACGCCATCTTCACCGTCGATACCGGCATGTGCAACGTCTGGGGCGCGCGCTACATCACCCCGAACGGTCAGCGTGAGCAGATCGGTTCCTTCCGCCACGGCACCATGGCGAACGCTCTTCCGATGGCCATCGGCGCCCAGGCCGCGAACCCGGGCCGCCAGGTCATCACCTTCTCCGGTGACGGCGGCCTGTCCATGCTCATGGGTGAGCTGCTCACCGTCAAGCTCCACAATCTGCCCGTGAAGATGTTCGTATTCAACAACTCCTCGCTGGGCATGGTCAAGCTTGAGATGCTCGTCCAGGGCCTGCCGGAGCATGAGACGGACCACGACGCCGTCAACTACGCGCAGATCGCCGAGGCCACTGGCATCAAGCACATCCGCATTGAGGACCCGAAGAAGGCCCGCAAGCAGATTCAGGAAGCCATGGCCTTCAACGGCCCAGTTCTCGTCGATATGGTGACCGACCCGAACGCGCTGTCCATCCCGCCGACGCTGACCTTCGCGCAGCTCGCCGGCTTCTCCAAGGCCGCAACCCGTACCGTCTTCGGCGGCGGCGTGGGCCAGATGATTAACCTGGCGCAGTCCAACCTGCGCAACATCCCGCGCCCTTAAAACCGCGAGCTTGCTCGAGCCCCGCGCCGGCGCCCGCGTGCCGCTCAGGCCGCGGGCGTCGCGCCGTTTTTCGTCGGGTCCTTGACGGGGATAAGAAGCAGCGCGCCCACGGCCAGCACGAGCCCGATGGCGAGCACGCCGCCGCGGTCGCCGTCGCCGAACCAGGAGACGAAGAGACCAAAGAGCAGGGGAGCAAGCCAGCTCACGGCGCGGCCGGTCGTGGCGTAGAGACCGAACATCTGGCCCTCGCGGCCCGGCGGCGCGACGCGGGCGAGGAAGCCGCGGGCCGAGGCCTGCGCCGGACCCACGCACAGGCACAGTATGAGGCCGCAGATCCAGAAGGCGAGCGGGCCCGAGGCGAAGAACATCACGAGTGCCATGGAGGTGAGGATTCCCAAGCACGTGAGGATGATGGCCTTTGGCCCCACGTGGTCATCGAGGAGGCCGCCCAGCACAGCGCCGAGTGCCGCGGCGACGTTGGCGGCGACGCCGAAGATGAGCACGTCGCCGGCGCTCAAGCCATAGACCGAGACACCGAGCACGGCACCGAAGCTGAACACGGCGGAGAGCCCGTCGCGGAAGACCGCGGAAGCGAAGAGGAAGTAGAAGGCGTTGCGGTCCTCGTGCCATAGCTCGCGCAGCGTCGCGAAAAGCGCACGGTAGGACGCGATGATGCCGCCAGTGTCCTCACCGGAGGCGGGAATCTCCGGCACGCGCAGGAGAACGGGGATGGCGCTTACGCCAAACCATAGCGCGGCGAGGAGCGCGACGAGCCGCATGTTCCAGCCACCATCAGTGGGAAGATTGAGCGCGCCTGCCGTCCCCGGGGTGCTGCCAGTGGCGACGAACCCGAAGTAGCAGATGAGCAGGAGCACGATGCCGCCGGTGTACCCCGCGGACCAGCCCAGGCCGGAGACGCGTCCCACGCGCTCCGGGGCGGCGACCTGTTTCAGCTGCGCGAAGTAGTTGACTTCTGCGAACTGCATGGTCACCGAACCCACCGCGAGTCCCGCGAGTCCCAGCCAGAAATAGACGGGGGCGTCGTTGCGTACGAAGAAGAGCAACGCCATAACGGCGAAGGTGGCCGCGGACCAGAACGCGAGCGCCCGGCGGCGGGAGCCGCGCCGGTCCGAGCGCTGGCCCATGATGGGAGTGACGGCGAAGATAACGAGTCCCGCCGCCGTCATGGACCAGGACAGCCATTGGGCTGGGGTGTGCGAAGAATCGATCTGCTTGCCCACGGAATCGGTGAGGTAGACCGAGAAAATGAAGGTGACGAGCACGGCGTTAAACGCGGCGGAACCCCAGTCCCACAGAGCCCACGCAGCGACGGTGAGGCGGTCGGTACGGCGAGCCGCGGAAGGCACGGGCAAAGAAGCAGCAGGCGCAGTCATAAACCGTAAGCCTAAGGTGCGCGGGACAGGCGCGCAGCGCAATGGAACATAAACTACCCCGCGCGGGGGCGCGGAATCCCCGCGGAGTCTCACAGTCGGCTTTCAGGTTTTCGGCAGTACCCTTGAAAACGCGAGTGGCAGACTAATCAGTCGAGCTTAAATTACGAAAGGCACCCTTCCATCATGGACGATAAGCATAATGACAACGTGACCATCCTCGTGGTCGATGACGAACCGAATATCGTCGAACTGCTCACCGTGTCCCTCAAATTCCAGGGCTTCAACGTGCACACCGCGAACTCGGGCACGGAGGCGCTGCGCATCGCGCGCGAGATCAACCCGGACGCGTACATCCTTGATGTCATGATGCCCGGCATGGACGGCTTTGAGCTACTCGGCAAGCTTCGCCAAGAAGGCCTTGACGGCCCGGTGCTTTACCTCACAGCGAAGGACAGCGTCGATCAGCGTATCCACGGCCTCACCATCGGTGCGGACGATTATGTGACGAAGCCTTTCTCCCTCGAAGAAGTCATCACGCGTCTGCGCGTCATTCTGCGCCGCGGCGCCGTCGCGGACGACATGACGTCTGACGCCACCATGACTTACGCTGACCTCACCCTCAATGATGACACGCACGAGGTCACCAAGAGCGGCGAGATCGTCGACCTATCGCCCACGGAGTTCAACCTCCTGCGCTACCTCATGCAGAACAAAGAAGTTGTTCTCTCCAAAGCGAAGATCCTCGACAACGTGTGGCACTACGACTTCGGTGGCGACGGCAACGTCGTCGAGTCCTATATCTCGTACCTGCGCCGCAAGATCGACACGGGCGACACCCCGCTCATCCACACCGTTCGCGGCGTGGGCTACGTTCTGCGCATGCCGCGCTCCTAGGTTGAAGCCGACTGCCGCTTCATGAAGATACAGAAATCTCTTTCCTCCTTCGTCCGCACGGTCTCGCTGCGCACGTTGCTCGTCATCATCGTGGTGGGCGTCTCGTTGGCGGGACTTATCGCGAGTTCCGCTGCGGTTTCTGCGCTCATGCGCGAAGCGATCTACTCGCAGGTCGACAAGGATCTCATCACCGCCGCGCGGGGTTGGGCACGCAACGAAGATCTGTTGGGCGAAAGCGATGACCGCCGTCCGCCGAGCGAATACACCGTCATCTCGTATGGCGCGGACGGTACTGCCAAGTACTTCAATCCGGATCTTGAGGCCATCCCGCGCGTGGAAGATCTCGTAGTGGACGGCACGCCGCAGACGGTGGACACGGTCCGGACAGACAATTCCGGTGCGGTCCGCCGTTCCAGCGAGCAGTGGCGCGCCGTCGCCACGCGCAATGACGGCTCTATTATCGTCGTGGCGAAGAAGATTGCACGTGAAAACGCGCAGATCCAGCAGCTGTCCTTCATGCAGATCGGCATCAGCCTCATCGTCAGCATCATCATTTACTTGATAAGTTTCATCTGCGTGAAGGCGGCGCTCCGTCCGCTGCGCGAGGTGGAACGCACCGCTCGACAGATTGCCGCAGGCGACTTGGACAAGCGTGTCCCGGTCCTGGGAGAAAATACCGAGGTCGGCGAGCTCTCCAAATCGCTCAATATTATGCTGGGCCGGCTCCAAGAATCCATCGAGACCGCGCGCGACAAGGAAAACCAGATGCGCCGTTTCGTGGGCGATGCCTCCCACGAGTTGCGCACGCCGCTTACTAGTTTGCGTGGCTACACGGAGCTCTACCGCTCCGGCGCCACGGATGATGTAGACCTCGTGCTGGGCAAGATCGACGCCGAGTCCAAGCGCATGTCCTTGCTCGTCGAGGATCTCCTTGCACTCACCCGCGCGGAGGGCAATCGCCTCGAGATGCATACCGTCGATCTTCTCGAGCTCTGCATGTCCGTGGGGTCGACTGCGCGCGCCGCGTTTGCCGGACGCACCATCGATGTGCGCCCCAAGACCTCCGGCATCCCGCTCGTTAACGGCGACCCGGACCGTCTCCACCAGGTGCTGCTCAACCTCGTGTCCAACGGCATGCGCCACGCGGGCGATGACGCGACGGTGACCATCCAGCTGCGCGATGGAGAAGGCTTTATATATATCGACGTCATCGATGACGGCAAGGGCATGGAGGACGAAGTCGCCGCGCATATCTTTGAGCGTTTTTACCGCGCGGACTCGTCGCGTACTCGCGACACGGGCGGCTCCGGCCTGGGCCTGGCCATTGCCAAGTCCCTCGTGGAGCAGCATGGCGGCACCCTGTCAGTGACCTCGGAGCTGGGCGTCGGCTCGACCTTTACGGTCGCGCTGCCGGCCGTGCCCCAGCCTGCCGATGCCCCCTGCGACCCCACGGCCGAGCCCGCCACCATCACCGGTACCGCGGTTCCCGTCTCTGGGAAGAAGGCGAAGAAGAAGCTGCGCACCAAGCCGTGGTCACGCAGCAAGTCCAAGGAGAAGTCGCGCGGCAACTTTGCTACGGAGTCGGGCAGCGCCGAGTCCGCACCGGACACGCCGGACGCTCCCCAAGGCCCACGTTAGGACCCGATCCCGAACACTGGCCCCCAAACCTGGCTTTCACACTGTGTCTTGAGTACCGCGAAAAGGCCCCTTCAACAGAGTATTTTTAGGTCACAGTGTTACTTCTTAGAAAACCCCAGGTTTTGCGCAAGTCGGGTATGACTACTGTGATGACAACTCCTGCCTGGGCTGCCGCGAAGTGTGCATGAAAATAGCCACAACTCCCGAATAAGGCTCCAGATTTCGAAAAATCCGGGCCTTATTCGGACGTTGTGGCTAACTCGCGGCGGCACGGCGCGGTGAGAAGCGGGTGGGCAACAGCTCCGCAGCGATGGAGACGGTCTTGATCTCGGTCTGTCCACGGACTCGTTTGCGTTAGTCCTTGGTTCAATGTAGTCAGACGGGGGAGGCAGCTTTCCGGCCATGTTGCGAGTTGGTCGGTGTGCGCGTGGAGGGACATCGCTGCGCACCGTCGCAGTCATCACGTTGGTCAGGTGTGGACAACTGGAGTCAGGTCCCCTGAACCTGACCCATTAGTCAAGTCAGACGAAGCCTGAACGTCGACACCAAACCTCAAGGCAAAGACGTTGATGCGAACGAGCTTACGCCACATTGATAGGCAAGCCAGGTAAGAAAGCCCAGGTTGGTTGTGAGTCGGGACTTCGACCAGTGTGGTCGGGCCTGACGGTGAGCTGAGTCAAGTCGGGCGCTCCCCAGGAAAGACGTCGTTAGGAGCGGAAGCCGTCCTCGCCGGTGCCGAGGTGCTGGCGAATGCGGGTGGCCGCCTCGTCCATGGCTGCGGCATCGGTGGCATCGGCAGCGTAGGCCTTGGCGAAGTCGTACTCCTCCATCTTGTCGGTGGGGAAGATGTGAATGTGGGTGTGCGGGACGTCGAAGCCCGCGATGATGTAGCCGGCGCGCTTGGCGTCAAACGCGTTCTTTACAGCGTTGCCGACTTCCTTGGCGATGGCATTGAGGTGGGCCCACGTCTCCTCGTCGAGGTCGGTCCACTTATCGACTTCCTGGATGGGAACGACGAGCGTGTGGCCGTAGCGCAGGGGCTCGATGGACAAGAAAGCAACGACGGTGTCGTCACGGTAAACAAAACGGCCGGGCAGTTCGCCTTCGATGATCTTGGTAAATACAGAAGCCATGGGGAATACCCTACCCGCCCGGTAGGATAGGCGGCATGCGAATTCTTGTGATCGGTTCGGGCGGCCGCGAACACGCCCTCCTCAAGGGACTGGCAAACGACCCTTCTGCCCCAGAGCTCCACGTCGCTCCGGGTTCACCGGCCTTCGCCCAACTCGCCACCGTCCACCCCGAGTACTCGCAGGTTGATGATCCGCAGCGCATGCTCGAGTTGGCGCAGTCCATCGCTGCTGAGCTCGTCGTTGTCGGCCCTGAGGTCCCGCTCGTCGCGGGTGTCGCCGACGTTCTCCGCGAGGCGGGAATTCTCGTCTTCGGCCCCAACCAGGACGCCGCTCAGATTGAAGGCTCCAAGAAGTTCGCCAAGGACGTTATGGAGGCCGCAGGCGTTGCGACTGCACGCGCGGAGCAGCTCACCCCGGGTACCGCGGACGCCGACATCGAGGCCGCGCTCGACCGCTTTGGCCCGCAGTTCGTGGTCAAGGATGACGGCCTGGCCGGCGGCAAGGGCGTCGTCGTGACCGAGGACCGCGCCGCGGCTCGCGCGCACGTTGACGCCGTGCTGGGTGCCGGCAACCCGGTTCTCCTCGAGTCCTTCCTCGACGGCCCGGAGGTCTCCCTCTTCTGTCTCGTCGACGGTGAGACCGTCGCCCCGCTGCTGCCGGCGCAGGATCACAAGCGTGCGTTCGACAATGACGAAGGCCCCAACACCGGTGGCATGGGCGCGTACACCCCGCTGCCGTGGCTGCCCAAGCGCGGCGTCGAGCGCATCGTCAACGAGGTCTGCGTGCCCGTCGCCAAGGAAATGGTCCGCCGCGGTACCCCGTACTCCGGTCTGCTCTACGCCGGCCTGGCCTGGGGTAAGGAAGGCCCGTCCGTCGTCGAGTTCAATTGCCGCTTCGGCGACCCGGAGACCCAGGCCGTCCTGAGTCTCCTCGAGTCCCCGCTGGCCGAGGCCCTCCACGCCGTCGCCGCCGGCGAGTTGGCCCAACTCCCGCCGCTGGAATGGAAGGACGGCTACGCCGTCACCGTCGTCCTCGCCGCTGAGGGATATCCGGCCTCCCCGGTCAAGGGCGCGGAAATCTCCAGCCCGGATCTGGACAACCCGGAGAAGATCCTCCACGCGGGCACCACCGTCGAGGAGGACGGTACCGTCCGTGCGAACGGCGGCCGCGTGCTCAACGTTCTGGGCCACGGCTCCACCCTCCACGAGGCCCGTGGCAACGCCTACGTTGTCCTCGATGAGGTCGCGATGGACGGCGGCTTCTACCGTTACGACATCGGTCTGCCCGCAGCGCAGGAGCGCATTCGCGTCTAAGGAGGTACGGGCGTGACCGGGCACTAGCCCGGTCGCTGAGGCGGACGCTGTGTCTGAGCGCTGGGCCCAGACGCCGTGGCGCGGCCTAGCGCGAGAGTCGGGGGCATCGGCACGCTAGGCGTGCGATAATAAACGGCGTGGCTGAGAAAAAGAACATTTCCAACGTACTGTCCGCACGCTATGCGTCACCCGAGATGACCGAGATCTGGTCGCCAGAGCACAAGATCGTCCTCGAGCGTCAGCTGTGGATCGCCGTCATGAAGGCCCAGAAGGACCTCGGCGTCGACATCCCGGCAGAGGCTATCGCGGCCTACGAGGCCGTCATCGAGGACGTCAACCTTGCATCCATCGCTGACCGCGAGCGCGTCACGCGCCACGACGTCAAGGCACGCATCGAAGAGTTCAACGCCCTGGCTGGCTACGAACACATTCACAAGGGCATGACCTCCCGTGACCTCACGGAGAACGTCGAGCAGCTGCAGATCCTGCGCTCCCTCGAGCTCATCCGCGACAAGGCTATCGCCGTCGTCTCCCGCATTGGCGAGCGCGCCGCACAGTACCAGACCCTCGTCATGGCAGGCCGGTCCCACAACGTGGCGGCGCAGGCCACGACGCTGGGCAAGCGCTTCGCGTCCGCCGCGGACGAGATGCTGCTGGGCATCGAACGCGTGGAAAGCCTGCTGGGCCGCTACCCGCTGCGCGGCATCAAGGGCCCGATGGGCACCTCTCAGGACATGCTCGACCTCATGGGCGGTTCCGAGGATAAGCTCGCGTCGCTGGAGACGCTCATTGCCGACCACCTGGGCTTTAGCCGAATCTTCAACTCCGTGGGTCAGGTCTACCCGCGCTCCCTCGACTTTGACGCGGTCTCTGCGCTCGTCGAGCTCGGCGCCGGCCCCTCCTCGCTGGCCACGACCATTCGCCTCATGGCCGGCAACGAGACCGTCACCGAGGGCTTCAAGGAAGGCCAGGTCGGTTCCTCCGCGATGCCGCACAAGATGAACGCTCGCTCCTGCGAGCGCGTCTGCGGTTTCCAGGTCATCCTCCGCGGCTACCTCACCATGGTCGCTGACCTCTCCGGTCAGCAGTGGAACGAGGGCGACGTGTTCTGCTCCGTCATCCGCCGCGTGGCGCTGCCGGATGCCTTCTTCGCCATCGATGGCCAGTTCGAGACCTTCCTCACCGTGCTCTCCGAATTCGGCGCGTTCCCAGCAATGATCAACCGCGAGCTCGAGCGCTACCTGCCATTCCTCGCCACGACCCGCATCCTCATGGCCGCCGTCCGCGCCGGCGTGGGTCGCGAGACCGCGCACGAGGTAATCAAAGAAAATGCCGTCGCCGTCGCGCTCAACATGCGTGAAAACGGTGCTGAGCAGGACCTCGTTGCCCGCCTCGCTGCGGACGAGCGCCTGCCGCTGTCTGCAGAAGATCTCGAGGCCGCCCTCGCTGACAAGCACGCCTTCATCGGCGCGGCCGAGTCCCAGGTCAACCAGGTACTTACCCGCATCAAGGCCCTTGCGGATCAGCACCCGGGGGCAGCGAACTACACCCCGGGCGAGATTTACTAGCCCTCAGGCAGAGGCCCTGCATACACGAACCCCGGTTCAGCGCGTTGGTGGCGTGAACCGGGGTTCGTTGCGGTGGGGAGCTTGAGGCACCTACTTTAGGCGCCGAGCGGGAACGGAAGGTTGAAGTTCGGCAGCTTGAAGCCGCCGGGGGTGTTGACCACGTAGGCCGCGCCGACCGTGAGGACGGCGATGGCGATGAGGATGCCGATGGCCGTGCCCTGCGAGGAGCCGCCGCTGCTGCCGTCGTTACCGGTGCCGTTGGTGATGGGCACCTCTATCTCCGGAACCGGCTGGTAACCCGGCGTTGCGCCCTTCGCTTTGAGCTCCGAGATGCACTTTTCCCAGGCGTCCTTGACGGCGTCGTTGCCTGCGGTGGATTCGAAGGAATCGATGGTGGCCTGCAGTCCGACCTCGGATTCGTGCTTGGCGAGGATAGTGCGGAACTGCGAGCTGAATGCCGTCGACGCGGAGAGCAGCTCCGCGCGCGCACCCGTGGGCACGGAGTCGCGCATGGCCATCGCGCGGTTGATGGAGGCCTCGGGGAAGTTATCGCCCAGCAGCTTGTCCGCCGCCTCGTCGCTGATGATGGCGTCCACGTTATTGGCGGCAACGAGAATGACGAGAACGTCCTGCGCGTTATAGCCCTTTGCCTGGAACTTCTTCAGCAGCTCCGGGTAACCTGCTGCGGCCTTGACGTCGCGCGTCGTAAACGCAGCGAAGGTGTCCTTGTCCTCAGGGAACTGAGCCTGGACCTCTTCCGAGGCGGCGGTGAGGACCTTCTTGTAAGCCTCAATGACGGCATCGGCAGCCTGCGTGTCCTCCGGGGCGTGCTCGAGAGTGCACAACGGGGTCCCATGCTGGGACGTTCGGGTGTTAACGATAGGGGCGGCGGTTGCCTGAGGGACGGCGACGGCGCTGAGCGCGAGGGTGGTGGAGACGAGAGCAGCGGTAAGGCGGCTACGCACGATAAGAACTCCTAAGTGAGAGGGAGGAGACAACAAAAGTCAGAACAATGCTACAGAGTCTAGGCTGCGATATGCTTTCTGTCATGCGCCCTCAGCTTTCTGATTACAAGCATCTGTCCTCCGGCAAGGTTCGCGACATCTACGAAGTCGATGATAAAACGCTGCTCATGGTTGTTTCGGACCGTATCTCGGCCTACGATCATGCGCTCACCCCCGCGATTCCGGATAAGGGCCGCGTGCTCACCGCGACCTCGCAATTCTTCTTCGACGCCATCGATTTCCCCAACCACCTGGCGGGCCCCGTCGATGACGAGCGTATCCCGGAAGAGGTGCTCGGCCGCGCCATCGTGGTGAAGAAGCTGGACATGCTGCCCTTCGAGTGCGTCGCCCGCGGCTACCTCACTGGCTCCGGCCTCAAGGAGTACATCGCAGAAGGCACTGTGTGCGGTATCGAGCTGCCCTCGGGTCTCACGGAGGCTTCGCGCCTGCCGGCCCCCATCTTCACCCCGGCCACCAAGGCCGAGTTTGGTGAGCACGATGAGAACGTGAGCTTCGACCGCGTCGTCGCAGACTTGGGCCAGGAGCGGGCCGAGGAGCTGCGCACCGCAACCCTGCGCATCTACTCTGAGGCCGCCGCCATCGCGGAGGCCAAGGGCATTATCCTCGCGGACACGAAGTTCGAGTTCGGGCTCGACGAGGACGGCACGCTGGTTCTCGCGGACGAGGTCCTCACCCCGGACTCTTCCCGCTACTGGCCGGCCGACACGTACGAGGAAGGCAAGGTTCAGCCGTCCTTCGACAAGCAGTACGTGCGCAACTGGCTGACCTCGGACGCTTCCGGCTGGGACGTCGCGGCCGACACCGAGCCGCCGGCGCTGCCGGACGACGTCGTCGCGGCTACTCGTGGCCGCTACATCGAGGCCTACGAGCGCCTGTCCGGTAAGTCCTTCGACGAGTGGATTGGCTAGAACCCGCAAAACCACTCGATACGCGTCCCGTCGAGAGAGCAGCAACGCTTTCTCGGCGGGACGCGTGTGTGAGCAGGGGTGCCTGAAAAGTGAGACAGGCATGAAATACCGCTATGGGCAGCGAGCTCGGATATATTGAGGAGCGTGTGTGCGCTTTACGGTGCTCACATTGAATGCTCGCTCTCGAAAGGACTCTCATGCTCGACCTCACCCACGCGAGCGTTGCCGTAGGCTGCGCGCTCGCGGTGACGCTGGGCGCCGCCGTTGTACCGGCAGGCGCGCAGGAGACCCAGGGCACCACGAGTATCACGGTGGACGAGGCTAAAGGCACCGTGCCGGCAGACTCCGCCCCGGTGGCGGAGCAGTCACTCAAGGTTGCCTATGCGGATGCCACCATCCACTCGGGTCAGAACCCAGGCTACTCGCTCATGGTCGTTAACCGGCACGGCACGCGCGTGGAACTTAATTCCGGTCGCATCGTTGCCAAGGTCTCGGGCCTTCCTGAGGGCGCGGCTGACACGTACACCGCGTCGGTGATTCAGGGCTTCGCAATCTTTGACAAGATTCTCCTGCCCGAAGAAGTCGGCGCCAGCTACACGGTGACCTTTACGGCGTATACCGCTGCAGGCGAAGTCATCGATACCGCGCAGGCTACGACTAAGGTCATTGATCCACTCGCCCCGCAGCCCAAGCGCACGGGAATCGCGCAGTTCTCCTCCGGCTCCAGCTGGATCGTGGACGGCAAGGCGCAAGGCCCCGTGGTCGATAACACGCAGTACTACCTTGATTACGCGAAGAACCTTCGCCGCACCCTGGGGCTTGCGGACAAGTAGTCTCACCCATCCCATCTTCTCCCTCACAGAAAGCTCTACAACCACATGAATTTCTCTCCTCGCCGCGCACTCGTTGCCGCTGCCGTGTCCGTGTCCCTCGCCGTTACCGCCACTCCGGCTGCCACGGCCCAGTCCTCGCTGCCGTCCCTGCCGTCTGGCCTCGTGTCCGTCAACGGCACCGGCATTGAGAATGGCGCCTTCACCGGTGCTATTCAAAAGGACGGCATCAAGATTCCGGTCACCGGCACGATCGAGAACGGCGCTATCACGGGCCTCAAGGTCGATCCGAACGGCGTCGTGGGCATCGCCGAAGGTGCATTCACGGGTGCCATTCAGAAGGACGGCGTCAATATCCCGATCACGGGCACCATTGAGAAGGACGGCATCACGGGCGTGAAGGTTCAGCCTGGTGGTCTTGTAGGTGTCCAGGAGGGTGCTTTCACCGGTGCTATTGAGAAGGATGGCGTCAAGATTCCGATCACGGGCACCATTGAGAACGGTGCCATCAAGGGGGCCGAGATCAACGTGGACCCGAACGGCATCATCGGCATCCAGGAGGGCGCTTTCAAGGGCGTCATCGAAAAGGACGGCGTCAACGTTCCGATCACCGGCACCATTCAGGACGGTGCGTTTAAGGGCGTGAGCATCGAGCCGGGCGGCGTGACCGGCACCCTTGAGGGTGGCGTGCTGGGTATCGCACCGGGTGCTATCCAGATCAACCCGCAGATCGACGTCGTTGTCGCTGATATCTTCGGCTCCTCGAAGTTCGCGGAGACCGAAGCCGTGAATGTCACCATTCCGCTCATCGGCGTTGCAGCCATCCTCGCGGCCATCGGCTTCGCCATCAACCAGATGGGCCTGCCGCCGGCCATCCTCCGTTCGCTTAACCTCAACCATTAAAACACAGAACTCAGCACCCGCGCCGAGAAATCGGCGCGGGTGCTGTGTCGTCGTGTGCGGGGGTTAGTCGAGCTCAGTGATCTCGCGGGCTGCGCGCTGCAGGATCTCCAGGATGGCGTGCTCGTGCTCGGGGGAGGCGCTTCGTCGGTGAGAAGGGCTTGGCGCACCTGGCCGAGGGCCTGCATGATGGCTGGGTTGCCCAGTTCGCGACGCTCCTGGGGCACACCGTGTGGGCCGCGGAAGCCACGCGCCCCGCGACCGCCGCGCGGACCGTGGGGCCGGGGCCGGGACGGCCAGGGGCGAAGGGGGCATCGGAAGGCTCGGCGTAGGCGGCGAAGAAGTCCTCCCATTCCGTGGCGTGTGCCGGAAGGCGCGTAAAATGGCACGGCATGACTGTAGACCCCTCCCTTGCAGCGCCTCGTGCTGCGCAACATCCCGTGACTCGTTCCTTCCATGGCCGCGACTTCGTCGATGACTATGAATGGATGCGCGACAAGGAATCCCCGGAGACGATTGCGTACCTCGAAGCGGAGAATGCGTACACCGAGGCGCGCACGGAGCACCTTCAACAGCTGAGCGAGAACATCTTCGCCGAGGTGAAGTCGCGCGTGAAGGAGACGGACATGTCCGTGCCCGTCCTGCGCGATGGTTACTGGTACTACGGCCGCACCGAGGAAGGCAAGAGCTACGGGCTGTCGTGTCGCCTCAAGGCCGCCGAGGGCGCGGAGGCGTGGAGCCCCATCGAGCTGCCCGAGGAGGGCGCGCCGGAGGGCGAGGAGGTTCTGCTCGACTCCAACGTCCTGGCCGAGGGGCACGAGTTCTTCCAGGTGGGCGCGGTGGCGCGCAACCGGGAGACAGATGTGCTTGCCTTTGGCGTGGATACCGTGGGCGACGAGCGCTTTGAGGTCTCTTTCAAGGATTTGAAGACAGGCGAGTTGCTCGCGGATCGCCTGGACGGCGTCTACTACTACCTCACATGGGCCGGTCCGAATTACATCTTCTATACGACCGTGGATGAGGCGTGGCGCTCGGATAAGGTGTGGCGCCACAAGATGGGCACCCCGCAAAGCGAGGACGTGCTTGTCTTCCACGAGGAAGACGCGCGCTTTGGCGTGGGTGTGGGGACGACGAAGTCCCGCGAGTTCCTCTTCGTTCAGGTGCAGTCCAAGACCACCACGGAGGCGTGGGTCGTGGGGCTCGACAATCCGGAAGGGGAGCTGCGCCGCCTGTGGGAGCGCCGCCAGGACGTTGACTACGACGTCGACCACGCCGTGGTGGGTGGCAAGGACTACTGGCTGGTCACGCACAATGCGACTGGCGCGAATTACGAGCTGGGTTACTGTCCGGTGGCCTATGGCGCGGATCTGCCGGAGTTCGACCAGCTCACCGTCCTCATGCCGCACGAGGAGACCGTGCGCATTGAAGGGCCGGCTGTCTACCGCGACCAGATCGTGGTGGGCTACCGCCGCGGCGGCATCGGTCGTGCCGCCATCATGGACGTGCGCGAGGGCTGGGGCGAGTTTAAGGAGCTCGAGTTCGACGAGGAACTCTATGAGGTCTCCGTGGGCGGCGCCCCGGATTGGGAGGCGGACGTCCTGCGCGTGGGCTACACGTCGTATACGCAGCCCTCGCAGCTGTTTAATTACCGCGTGACGAGCGGCGAGTACAAGCTGCTCAAGGAACAAGAAGTCCCGGGTGGCTACGACGCGAGCCAGTACGTCGCGCACCGCGAGTGGGTCACGGCCCCGGATGGCGCGCAGATTCCCGTGTCCATCGTGCGCCGCGCGGACCTGGACATGTCGAAGCCCAACCCGACGCTCCTCTACGGCTACGGTTCGTACGAGGTGTCCATGGATCCGTACTTCTCGGTCTTCCGCCTCTCGCTCATGGATCGCGGCGTCATCTTCGCCGTGGCCCACGTGCGCGGCGGCGGCGAGATGGGTCGTGCCTGGTACGACAACGGCAAGCTGCTGCACAAGAAGAACACCTTCACGGATTTCATTGCGGTGGCGGACGACCTCATCGCCCGCGGTGTGACGGCCCCGGAGGTGCTCGCTGCCGAGGGCGGCTCCGCCGGCGGCCTGCTCATGGGCGCTGTCGCCAACATGGCGCCGGAGCGTTTCCGCGCCATCCAGGCGTCTGTGCCCTTCGTGGATCCGCTCACCTCCATCCTCATGCCGGAGCTCCCGCTCACCGTCGTCGAGTGGGAAGAGTGGGGCGACCCGTTCCACGATCCGACGGTCTACGACTACATGGCGAGCTACGCCCCGTACGAGAACGTTACCGCGCAGAATTACCCGGACATTTTGGCGCTCACCTCGCTCAATGACACGCGTGTGCTCTACGTCGAGCCCGCCAAGTGGATTGCCAAGCTGCGCGCCACGGCCACCGGCGGCGAGTTCCTGCTCAAGACCGAGATGGTCGCCGGTCACGGCGGCGTCTCCGGCCGCTACGCCCAGTGGCGTCAGGCCGCGTTCGAGTACGCGTGGACCATCAACAAGATCACGGGGTTAACCGCCTAGCCTCTCGCCGCGCGGCGTGGCGCTGTGCGTGCGATAATAAGCGGCATGCACGGCGTTCTCCTGGTTTCGATTTCTAGTATTTTCGACGACACCCGGAAGTACGCGGAACATCTCATCGCGGAGCTCGACCGCGACGACATTCCCGTCTCTCTCCTTGTCGCCCCACACATCGATGGCAATTGGCACTTGGCCAAGGACCACCGCATGCAGCATTGGTTGCGCGACCACGCCGAGGCCGGACGCACGCTCATCCTCAACGGCTTCGACCAGGCCGTCCAAGGCCGCCGCGCCGAGTTCGCGAACCTGGAGGCACACGAGGCCCGCCTGCGCCTCAAGGGTGCTACCCGCCAGATGGCCAAGATCGGCTTCGAGCCCACCATCTTTGCCGCCCCGCGCTGGCGCATGTCCCCAGGCACGCTCGAGGTCCTGCCCGAGTTTGAGTTCCAGCTCGCCTGCTCCTCCCATGGCCTCCACGAGCTGCCCTCCGGCAGGCTTCATCAGACTCGCAATCTCTCCTTCGGCGAGGGCTTCGGCGCTGCGAAATGGTGGCGTCGCAACATCATTCGGGCCGCGGAGCGCTCTGCCCAGCGCGGCAACACCGTCCGCCTTTCGGTCTCCGCACGCAACCTCGAGGACCGCAAGGTCCGCGCGGACTTCCTGCGCGCCGTCGACAAAGCCGCCGCAGCCGGGGCGAGGCCGGAGAGCTACAGCATCTTTCTCTAGGCGCGAGTATATGTGCGGACATGTCACGGAACCCATTGAAGTTCTACCTCGATAAGTCCTCCCCGCAGACCTGGAAGTCCGCCATCGCTTTCACCCGGGCCGTCGGCGAGGAGGCCCGCGCGGCAGGCGGAGCGACGAGCTCATCGAGCTCATTAACCTCCACACAAAGGTCGCACTCATGCTGACCGAAGCCGCCACCCAGCCTTCCGATGCCCCCTCCCGCGACTTTGCTCAACTCTTCGCCGCCGCTCCTCTCACCGACGCCCAATTCGCCGCCGTCGAGTGGGTGGCGATTGCCATGAACGTGACCAATCGCGTCTCGATCCCGTCCCATCACTTCGTCAAGGAGCAGTCCTTTGAGTAGCACCGAGCCGAATCCCCAGGAGAAAGCCTGTGACGGCCTCTCCGACGGCGTCGACTACGGCCTGCGCATCGTCGCGGTGTCCCCTACGCGAAGTCATGGCTGACCCAAGCACCCCGACTACCAACAGCGTGTGGATAAGACCGAACCCCGGCACCTCGCGGCCGTGGGGATTTAACGCACGAAAACGACGAAAGGGCCCCACACACAACCGGGGCCCTCTCTGCGTTGTGTGCTACATCTTCAGATTCTTAATGGCCATGCGTACCGGCGCAGGCAGCGTCTGCAGTGCGCTGTCCGGAATCTGGCCGAAGACAGCCGCCATGAACGGGAAGGCACCCACGAGCGCCAGCACCGCGAGCACAATGCCGACGATGCCGCCCGTGCCCAGGCTCGAGGCATCCGCGCCGTCCGCGTCCTTGCCCGGCGTGGTGTCCTTGTCCGTCTCCTCGTCGCCGGCTTCCTTCGTCACCTGGCCCGAGACCTTGACGTTCTGCTGCGTGCCATCGGTGAAGGTCACCGTGAGCGAGCCGTCCTCGTTGGCCTCGATGCTCTCGATGCCGCGACCGTCCTTGCCGTTCTTACCGGCGGCGCCATCCTTGCCATTCTGTCCGTCGGCGCCATTGGCACCATCCTGACCGTTCTGGCCATCAGCGCCGGTCTCGCCCTTCTGGCCGTCGACGCCGTCTTTGCCGTCCGCGCCGTCGCGGCCAGGCTCACCCTTCGGGCCCTGGGTGTTGCCGACAATCTCGGTGGTGCCGTCAGAGTAGGTGACTTCCAAATCGCCGTTGTCGAGGACCTGAACCTTAGTCACGGAGCGGCCGTCTTTGCCGTCGGTACCGTTCTGGCCATCCTTGCCATCGACGCCGTCGGCGCCGTTAGTGCCATCCTGTCCGTCTTTGCCGTCTTCGCCATCAACGCCATTCTTGCCGTCGGCGCCGTCCTTGCCGGGCTCGCCGCGGACGGTGCCGAGGTTCTGTTCCGTGCCGTCGGTGTAGTAGACGATGAGCTCGCCGTCGACGATCTTCATCTCCTTGACACCGCGGGCATCGGAGGTGGTGTCATCATCCTTCGGATCGTCGTCCTCCGAGGGAGCCGTAGCAGAGAGCGAGAACCCAACCTTGACCGGGTCGTGATCAGAAGCGCGGAACGGGGAGTTGTCGTAGAAGTCCACCACGTTGTAGTTGCGGCGGGAGTACTCGAAGGCGACGGACTCGTCCGAGTTGATGTTCCAGACCTGGGCGTCAGAGACCTTGCCGGAGGCAACCTCGTTGGCCAACACGTGGTCGAGGCTACCGAGGAGACCGTCGAATTGGTAGGACGGATCGGCACCGTAGGTCTCAGCCGGGACGGTGTAGCCGTTCGCGCGGAAGACGCCGAGGGCCTGCTCCATGGTGTAGGTGTTGAGGTCACCCATGACGAAGGTGGCCTTGCCCTCCCAGTCCTTCTGCTTGGCAAGGTGATCGAGCACAGCCTGCGCCTGAGCGTTGCGGACGTTCGGGTTGTTGCCCTGGCCGTCGCCGGAGTCAGCGTCGCCCTTGGCGACGGACCCCTTGGACTTGAAGTGGTTGGCGACCGCGACGAAAGTTTCCTTCACGTTCGGATCAGTCGCCGCGAATTCCTGGGCGAGCGGCTCGCGGGCGGTGCCGGTGAAGCGGTCATCGGTGAAGATGCGGGACTCGCCCACGGGCTTGACGCGATCCGGGTCGTAGATAAACGCGGTGCGAATGACATCGCCCTTGACCGGGACATTCGACGGGGACTTCACATACTCCCAGTTACCGCCTGCGGCGTTGAGGGCTTCGGTCAGTGTCTTCAGAGCGTTATCGCGCTGGTTGATGTCGCCGGTGACGGCGTAGCCGTTTTCGATCTCGGACAGGGCGATGACGTCAGCGTCGAGGCCGTTGATGGCGGCGACGATCTTGGCCTGCTGGTCAGCCAGGGCCGAGGCGGTCCACGCGCCACGGGTCGTGCCGCGGTTGACGGTGACCGGGTTGCCGTCCTTGTCCTTGTGGCTGGTGCCGCCGAACTCCTCGCCGAGGGAGACGAAGTAGTTAAGGACGTTGAATGCGCCGATAGTGTAGTCACCCTTGACGTCTACGCCGCCCTCGATGGCTGCGCGGGAATCTTCCCAGGAGATGGGCAAGTCAGCGCCAGAGGTGTTGCCGGTAACCGGTGTGGTGGGCTCGAAGCGCCAGGCGTCGTGCGAGTAGTGAACGACGACGGGGTGCTGGAACTCGACGTGGTCCGTGGTGCGCAGCGACTTGATGGTCGAGCCGCCGTCCTGCGAGATGTAGGGCAGTGGGGTCTCCTTGTCCGACTGCATGTAGTTCTTCGTGCGGGCGTCGTCGAGGATGACGAGGCGTTCTTTGTTGGACGCAGCGAGCTTCTGCAGATCGGAATTCGGTTCTGTGGAGGGCTCGTAGATATCCGACGGCTGGCGCAGGTACTCGGTGCCGCCGTTGAGGCCGACCTCGCCGTAGGTGGTGAGCGCGTAGTTATTCGTCACCGTGTGGGTACCGGGCTGGACGAGCATGCCCTCGAAGGGCTCGCGGGCTGCATCGCCGGCTGGCAGCTCATCGATAACGAGCGGCGTGACGGCAGGCAGAGCCTCGGCGAGCGAGGAAATCTCAGCAGCGGTGATCTGCGTGGCGTTGAAGAACTCAGAGACCTTGCCGGAGACCTGGACAGAAGCGCCGAGCTCCGGGTAGTCCGTGCGGGAGCCCATGTAGACGAAGATGCCGTGGGAGGCGTCGCCAGCAGCGGGAACCTCGGTGCCGGTGCCGCCGGTCTGGATGGTGAAGCCGTTGAGGCCGCCTTCCTTCCATACTGCGGTGACGACGCCCTCGGTCGTCACAGTCTGATCAACGAGCGGGGATGCGGCGCCCGTGCCCTGGATATCGGAGATGGGCGTGATGGCCGCCGGGTCAGCGGGGGTGGTCGGATCTGTGGGGTCAGCCGGAGTCTCGGGGTCGGTGGGATCGGCAGGATCTGTCGGGTCGCTCGGCACGGAGCCGGAGTTCTGCGGCGTGGGGGCGCCCGCGGTGAAGTCCGCGGCGTTGTTGTCGGTGTCTGTGCCTGCGGCATCGCGGGAAACCGACTGCGAGTTGGAGGCGCCAGCGGCGGGGGAGCCCTCGTTGAGGGTGGCCGAACCGTAACCGACGGTGTCGACGGCGGTGCCGGCGGCATCGGCAAGCTGGACCGTGCCGCTTGAACCAGCCATGTTGAGACCGGCGTCGGCATCCGGGGTGGGCAGCGCGGTGGTGCCGCCGTTGCCCTGGCCGCCCTGGATGAGGAAGTAGCCGCCAGCAGGGATGGTGCCGCTGAGGGTGGCCTTGCCGCCGGTGCTGCCCTTGCCGGAGAAGTACTCGACGGTGTAGCCGGAGAGCTCGATGTCTGCGTCGGTGGGGTTGTAGAGCTCGATGAAGTCGTGCGTGTACGTGGCGCTGGAGTTTCCGCCACCGCCGTAGGCCTCGGAGATGACGACCTGGGAGCCGTCCGTCGCGGCGTGGGCTGGAATAGTGGCGAGTGAGGAGACGAGGGCAGCGATAGCCAGCGTGCCAATGCGGCGAGAATGCATAAGAATCCTTGAGTTCGATGAGGAGAGAAGCGAATGGACAGATAGCATTAAACGCGTAAAAGCATCGTGGTGAAACTACAAATTTCGCCTTCACCTGGCAGTTTATTTAGCGCTTTAACAATGTTCTCGCAGTATTTACTTAGTGGTCACTTCATGAGGGCGGGATGGGGTGCCGGGATGCGGACAAGCTGAATGAGAACGGCACGGCTCGCGGAGACAAGCCGTGCCGTTGGCCTGATGCCATGGAGTTCAGTGGTCGTAGACGACCACTGTTCAGCCGCGGTTACTTTAAGTTGAGGGCCGGGGCGATAGTCGACTCCCACGCGGCGTGCAGCTCTCGCTCGAACAGCGCGTACGAGTGTGCGCCAAACGTCGTGTGAAAGCGCTCGACGTGGACGCCGCGCGCCTGGGCCGCACGGGTGAAGTAGTTCGAGGTGACTTGGGAGACTGCCTCGAGGGTAAGCCCCCACGTCCAATTGCCGCCAAATTCCTCTGCGGTGGGGATGCCATAGGCGGTGCCCACGAAGACGTCGGTATTACGCAGCGCCGCTGGGTCGTAGGAAGGGTCATTGAGCTGCCACGCATCGCTGCTGGACAAGCCGAAGGCGTCGACGGAGCTGCCCTCCGAGCCTTTGAGGATGCCTTGGCTGACAATGCGCCCCAGGACGCCGGAAGTCGCGGGAAAGCCGGAGAACGATGCTGCCGCGGCGAACCGCTCGGGGTTTTCCGCCGCAATGTGCAGCGCGGGGCCGCCGGACATAGACAGGCCAGCAATGGCATCCTGGCCGGTGCCATTGAATTCTTCTTGGACGACGCGGGGGAGTTCCTCGCCGAGGTACGTTGCCCATTGATTGCGGCCAGCAGGCGAGTTCGTGTTTTCCCAATTGACGTACATCGACGCGCCGCCGCCGATGGGGGTGACGACGTTGACCTGCTTATCGGCAAAGAATTCTTCGTAATCAGTCTCCGTGTGCCAGTTGGCACCGCCTGCACCGCCGTCAGCGCCGGACATGAGCACGAGCGTCGATGCTGGGGTGTCGGTCTGCGGGGCTCGCAACAAAAGATTGGTGACGATGCTCTGATTCGCCGGTGACCAGACATCGATCTCGACGAGGTTGCCTTCGACGGGGCGGGTGTCGAGCAGGCGCGGCTCAGGGCCGTAATCGACAGGGGAAGGTTCGCCTCGATCCTCCTCACTGGATAGCTGAGCCGTGGCAAAGGAGTCTCCACTCGACGAGCTGCTGGCCCTGTTGCTGGAGAGTCCTTTGAATGCCGGGACAGAACTACCCAGCCATTGTCCATCTGAGCTGCCGTCACCTGAGCCGAGGGCGTCAGGTAACTGGGCGGAGCCACGGGGCGCGACGAGGGGATCGCCTAGGCGTGAAGAGCCAATGGAACTGAGGGCAGAGCCATCGGAAATGGCCACCGAGCCTTCGGTGGCGGTGCGTGCAGATTCGCTGTCGGCACTGCCTTCGGTAGAGGAGTTCTCTGCGGATTGTGCGGGAGCGACGGCGGGGTCGCTCCACGATGTGACGAGGAGCGAAGTGATGGCCGCGGCGATGCACAGCGCACGCAGGCGGGCGGAGGCGGGAGAAACGGTCATGGCTTCACCCTAGTGGCCTGGGTCACGTCCAGGGGCGTTTTCGCTCTTGTGTCTGCGCGACGCTGTCCTCAGATGGGGTCTTTAGAGATTCGCGGCGCCGATAGCGCGTGCGATGGTTTGAGCCCAGCTCACCTTCATCTGGTGGGAGAAAAGACCAAAGGAATGAGAGCCCTGTGGCGTGTAATAGCGGTTGACGTCGAGCCCGGCGCGGCGCGCGTTATCGGCGAACTGCTGGGTGCAGCCGTTAGCGACGATTTCGACCTCGGCGGGACCGAATGCCTGGCCAGCGGTGGAGCTTAAGTTGCCGATGCCGTCAGGGCCGCCAGGTTGGCCGGAGGCGGAGGCGACGAAGACCTTGACGCCGCGCAGACGATCCAGGTTGGTGTTGGGATCGTGCTCGCGCCACGAGGCATTGCCGGGCATGCCCCACGCGTTAAACGAGGAGCCGCCGCCCAAGGCGATCATGGCTGTGGAGATTGTGCCGCCGTAGGCGCCGGAACGAATGGGGCAGCCGGAATACGAGGCCGCAGCAACAAAGCGGCGCGGGTTATGGCCTGCGATGTCGAGCGCCGCGGCGCCCGTGGAGGATAGGCCGCCGATGGCGTCGCGGCCGGTTCCATGGAATTCCTTGTCGATGAGCGGAGGAAGCTCCTGCGTCATGTAAGTGTTCCACTTGTTGACGCCAAGGATGGGATCCGTGGAATCCCAGTCCGTGTAGAGGGAGTATGGACCGCCCAGCGGCATGACGACGTTGACGTTCTCATTGGCGAACCAGCTCTTGACGTCGCTGTGCGACATCCAGTTGAGGCCTGCCTGGCCGCCCTTGATGCCGGGCAGCAAGTAGAAGGACGGTCGCGGCTGGTCACCCGGAGGCAGCAGGACGTTGTTGTCGACGACGGCGCGGTTGGCTGGGGACCACACGCGCACCTTCCAGTGGTTGCCGTTTACGTGTTTCTTCGAGACGATGAACGGCGTATTACCAAGCCACGGCTGCGGGGCAGCGGTGCCCGGCAGTGACGACCCCGGGGCAAGGGGGGCGGCCTGAGCCGGAGCTGCGAACCCGGTGACGAAAACGGAAGCTGCCAAAGTGGTGGCCGTCAGGGCGGTGGCGGCGACACGAGAGAGAGAAAGTCGCATTCATTAATCATAACTTTTCTTCATTCGAGAAACTAGTTGAGGAAGGGGGCGACTACCGCTCCGCACGCGCGTGGAACGTGAAACCCGAACGAAAAGTGGGTGACGTATGCCCCGAGCGCAGGGCCAATGACCTTTGTCCAGGATTTGCCAAGGGCGTCTTTGTAGTACGGCCAATCGTGAATGCCATAGGCATCGCGGTCATAGGTGACGTCGACACCCGCGCCACGTGCCTGGGCGACGAAAGGCTCGTTGGTGAGGCGTACGAGGTACTCCATAACGCCGTTCCAGAACATGCCGCGTTGGTCGGTGTCGAAGCCGTCTTTTCCAGGCGGAGCCGGAATAGAAGTAGACCTTCGTATTCTTGAGCTTGTCCACGTGGAGGACCGCCGTGTAGCCAGACCGCGACGCAATGGCGATGTACTTATCGAAATAAGCCTCTGCGATAGTGAGGGCCGGTGCGCCGGAGGCCGAAAGGCCCGCGATGACGTTCATGTTAACGACGAGAATCTCGCGGGTGCGCTGGGCAAAGAACTTACTGTGTGAGAGCAATTCGACTGGGCGAGAGGGCCTGCCGCTCGCTCATGCACGGTGTGAAGGCCGGCTGTGGGGGAGTGGTGTTCTGGTATGGTTACGGTGGCGTAGGTTAACTGAATGGGAGGCACCACGATGGACAAGGGCCTGATTACCCGCACGTATGTCATGGCTGACCGCGGCCAGCGGCCAGCGGGGCGTGGATGGTTCCACTTCGGCGCAGCTATCGCAGCACTCGTGGCCTCGACGGTCCTTGTTACCTTCGCGTGGATGCGCGTGCCGTGGGGCGCGGCTCTGGGTGTGACGGTGTACGCAGTGGGACTCATCGGGTTGTTCGGAGTTTCCGCCGCGTATCACCTCGTGCCTTGGGGCAAGGTTTCTACCGTGGCGTGGTGGCGGCGCGCAGACCACTCGACCATCGCGGTGTTTATTGCTGCGACTTACACGCCTCTGCTATGCATTGCGGTAGACAACGCGTGGTGGTTGCTCGTCATCGCGTGGATAGGCGCCATCGCTGCGGTGGTGCTGAATCTCGTGTGGATTTCTCACCCGCGGTGGCTCGACGTCGTGGTCTACCTGGGGCTGGGGTGGCTCGTTGTGCCGCTCATTCCGCAGTTGTGGCGCGAGGCGGGCCCAGCAGTCGTGTGCCTGCTGTTCGCCGGAGGAATTATCTATTCACTCGGCGCGCTCATTTACGGCTTCAAATGGCCTGGGCGCAACGCCCAATGGTTCGGCTACCACGAACACTTCCACACCGCGACGGTGGCCGCGGCTATCGTGCACCTCGTCGCTGTGTGGATGGTCGTCGTGTCAGCGGCCTAGCGTGCTGACCGCGCTGGCTGCCTCATGTGCGGCAGCCGCTATGTGCTTGGGATGTTGACGGACCTGAAAATGCCGAACTTGTCCTCGGCCTGGCCGTAGACATCGCCCCACTGCTGTTTGCCCATCGGCAGGACGACGCGGCCGTCCTTGGCCAGAGCTTCGAACCAACCGCGCGCGGTCTCAATGTCCGTGGCGTCGCCGCCGAGGACCTCGTGGTAGAACGTGAAAGCCTCACGCGTGGTGCCGTCGAAGAAAAAGATAGGGCTCGATGGTCGCGTGCTGTTCTGGCCCAGCCTATGGGAAAGGGGGCATCGGAAAGCTAGTCGATGTGCTGAACTTTCGGCGCCACGATGAGCGGCTGTGGGGAGTACTTGCCGCGTAGGCCACGCAGGATGTGGGCGTGCTCAGCCAGGCGAATGTCCTCTTCGGTGCGCGGGGTGAACTGGCGGGCGCCAAGGGGCTGCCAGTCGTTATCGATGGCCATGTAGGACACCGTCGCGTGGATGGCGGTCTTAAGGTTCGTGCGGCCTTCGGCAGGCGCGCCGGAGCGTACGTGGACCGACAGCTGCATGGTGCGGGTATCCGTGACCATCATGCGGGCGTCGACCTCGATGAGATCACCGATGGAAATGGGACGGTAGAAGCGAATGCCGCCCGCGTACGTGGCGATGGTCTGCTCGCCGGACCACTCCATGGTGCACGCGGTGCCGGCCTCATCGATCCATTCCATGGCCGTGCCGCCGTGGACCTTGCCGCCCCAGTTGACGTCCGTGGGCTTGGCGAGGAAGCGGTTAACCATGCGCGGGGCATCCGAGGGCCCGTCGTAGGTCTGCGTGTCCATCTCTGCCTCGATGGCCTTGCGCAGCTCGATGCGGGACTTCGCGGCGGCCTCGACGCGCAGCTCGTCATCCGTCTGGGGTACGAAAGAGGGCACTGGGGTCGGCTTGCCCGTCGTCGGGTCTTGGGCCACGAAGATGACGAGGCAATCGCATGCGCGGGTGAAGAAGCCGTCACGCGGGTCGGCGGAGAGCACCTCGTTGACGATGTGCATGGAGGTGCGGCCCGTCATTGCAATGCGCGAGCGGACCTCCACGATGTGGCCGGAGGGGATGGGGCGCGTGAAGTGGATGTGGCCGACGTAGGCGGTCACGCAGTACGTGCCGGACCACTGCGCGGCGCAGGCGTAGGCGGCCTTATCGATCCATTCGAGGACGCGGCCGCCGCCGATGCCTTGGGCGCCCGCGATAAGCAGGTCCGTGGGCGCAGCCATAAAGCGCAGTGTGAGGGATGGGGACGGGGTTTCAGCGTTAGCCATGTCACTACCTTAAGGTTCGTGGATCACATTCGCAGGCAAAGGGTATAAGTCGTCGCGACGGGTCTACAATCCGGGGGGTATGAAGAAGGTGCATGACCCCGCCGCCACCCGCGCCGCCGTCGCCGCCGTGGAAGCCTGGGTGCGCGACCCGGCGTTGCCGGATCCCTCCCGCTCGCAGCTTGCCGATGCCGTCCGGCGCACCGCCCGTGCCGTCGCACACGACGCGCCGGGACACAGTGTGGAGCTGCGTGTTCCCCCGTTCGTGGCTGTCCAGTGCATTGAGGGGCCTCGTCATACGCGTGGCACGCCCCCGAATGTGGTCGAGACGGACGCGCGCACCTGGCTGGAATTGGCGCTGGGTGTGACGGAGTGGTCCACGGCGGTGGAGGCGCGTCGCATCGACGCCTCGGGTTCGCGCGCGGGGGAAATCGCGAAATGGCTCCCCGTAATCTTTTAGTTTTCTGTGCCTGTAGCGGCTAGGATGGGGCGCGTGATTAACCCTGCGCATGCTGCTGTCACTACCCACCCCGCCCCACTGACCGATCTTGACGATCAGGGGGAGACTGAACCGCGCGAGGAGTGCGGCGTCTTCGGCGTTTGGGCACCGGGGGAGGACGTCTCCACTCTCACGTACTTCGGCCTCTTCGCCCTCCAACATCGTGGCCAGGAAGCCGCCGGCATTGGCGTCGGCGACGGCGAGCGAATCGTCGTATTCAAAGACATGGGCCTCGTCGCCAATATTTTTGATGAATCCATCCTGGGCTCGCTCAAGGGCAACGTCGCCGTGGGACACACGCGCTACTCCACGGCGGGCGGCAAGGAATGGTCGAACGTCCAGCCGATGTTTGAGACGTCCTCGTCCGGCGTGGACATTGCGCTGTGCCACAACGGCAACCTCGTTAACTACCTCGAGCTGCGTGCCGAGGTCGTGGAGAAGGGCTTGATTAAGCCCACGCAGGAATCGGTCTCGGACTCCATGTGCTTGTCCATGCTGCTTGCCGAAGGCGTAGATGAAAACACCTCTGTCTTCGACTCCGCTCGTGCGCTGCTGCCGCGCGTTAAGGGTGCTTTCTCTCTCACCTTTACCGATGGCCACACGCTGTACGCCGCGCGCGACCCGCATGGCGTGCGCCCGCTCGTCATAGGCCGCCTAGAGAAGGGCTGGGTCGTCGCGTCTGAGACCTGTGCGCTCGACATCGTGGGCGCCCAGTTCCTCCGCGAGGTCGAGCCTGGCGAGCTCATCTCCATCGACGAGGCCGGCATCCGCTCCGAGACCTTCGCCGAGCCCACCCGCCACGGCTGCGTCTTCGAGTACGTCTACCTGGCACGCCCCGACACACAGATTAAGGGCCGCTCCGTCAACGCCGCCCGCGTGGACATCGGCCGTCGCCTCGCGCGCTCGTGCCCGGCCGACGGCGCCGACATGGTCATTCCGGTGCCCGAGTCCGGCAACCCCGCCGCCGTGGGCTACGCCCGCGAGTCCGGCATCACCTTTGCCCACGGCCTGGTGAAGAACGCCTACGTGGGCCGTACCTTCATTCAGCCCACGCAAACGCAGCGCCAGCTCGGCATCCGCCTCAAGCTCAACCCGCTGCGCGAGGTCATCAAGGGCAAGAAGCTCGTGGTCGTCGACGACTCCATCGTCCGCGGCAACACGCAGCGCGCCCTTATTCGCATGCTCCGGGAGGCCGGCGCCGCCGAGGTCCACGTGCGTATCGCGTCCCCGCCGGTGAAGTGGCCGTGCTTCTACGGCATTGACTTCGCCTCGCCTGCGGAGCTCATCGCGAATGCCACGCCGTCCGATGACCCGGAGACCGTCGCCGACGTTATCCGTGAAGCCATCGGCGCGGACTCCCTGGGTTTCGTGTCCGTCGACGACATGGTCGGCGCGACCGAGCAGCCCGGCATGGAGCTGTGCACTGCGTGCTTCACCGGCAACTACCCCCTGGGCCTGCCAGCGGGCAACCCCAATGCCGAGGCCGTGCGTAAACTTCAAGGCACCGACGCCTAAACCCCTTCCGACCGACTTTTAAGGAATCCCACCGCGATGTCTGAAAACCCCACCGCTTCCTCTGAGACCGCCGCCGAGAACTCCGGCACCACGTACGCCGCTGCCGGCGTGAGCATCGAAGAGGGCGACCGCGCCGTTACCCTCTTCGCCCCGCACGCCAAGCGCGCCACCCGCCCGGAGGTCATGGGCGGCCTCGGCGGTTTTGCCGGCCTGTTCAAGCTGGGCGAGTACAAGGAGCCCATCCTCGCTGCCGGTTCGGACGGTGTGGGCACGAAGCTCGCCGTCGCCCAGGCGATGGACAAGCACGACACCATCGGCATCGACCTGGTCGCCATGTGCGTCGATGACCTCGTGGTCTGCGGAGCCGAGCCGCTCTTCCTCCAGGACTACATTGCGGTGGGCAAGGTCGTTCCGGAGAAGGTCGCCGAGGTCGTCAAGGGCATCGCCGAAGGCTGCGTCCAGGCAGGCTGCGCTCTGCTCGGCGGTGAGACCGCGGAGCACCCCGGCGTCATGGACCCAGAAGAGTACGACGTCTCCGCCACGGCCGTGGGCGTCGTCGAGGCTGATGGCCTCCTTGGCCCGGACAAGGTCCGCGATGGAGACGTGCTCATCGCCATGGGCTCCTCTGGACTGCACTCCAACGGCTACTCGCTGGCCCGCTACGTCCTCCTCGAACAGGCGGGCCTGCCGCTCGACGGCCACGTGGAAGAGCTCGGCCGCCCCCTCGGCGAGGAACTCCTTGAGCCGACCAAGATCTACGCGCTGGACTGCTTGGCGCTCGCCGCCGAGTGCCAGGTCTCCACGTTCTGCCACGTCACCGGCGGCGGTCTCGCGGGCAACCTCGAGCGCGTCATCCCGGAGGGACTCACCGCTGAGGTCAACCGCGCGACCTGGACCCCGGCCCAGATCTTCCGCACCATCGCCTCCGTGGGCAAGATCGCCCTGTCCGAGATGGAGAAGACTTTCAACATGGGCGTCGGCATGATCGCCGTCGTCTCCCCGGAGGACCGCGACCGCGCCCTGGCCATGCTCACCGCCCGCCACCTCGACGCCTGGGAGCTCGGCACCATCCGCGAGTCCGGCGGCGACGAGCCGCGCGTCATCATGCAGGGCGAGCACCCGAACTTCTAAGTTCGCGCCTCAGACACACGCCGCCCGTGCCGCATCGGCAGGGCGGCGTTCGCGTGTCCGGTTCCTTGCGAAAATCGCGTCGGCTCATGCGGCGCGCGGAGAATTATCGCAAGGAACGAGCTGGTGGAATGCGCCTGTGCGTCGCGTGGAAACGGTGTCGCGGATTTCACGACAACGAAGGCTCAGATTTCCGTGGTTTAT
This sequence comes from Corynebacterium sp. HMSC072G08, assembly GCF_001809185.1. NCBI lineage: Bacteria > Bacillati > Actinomycetota > Actinomycetes > Mycobacteriales > Corynebacteriaceae > Corynebacterium > Corynebacterium sp. HMSC072G08. The sequence goes on along the minus strand of NZ_KV796429.1, from coordinate 27,859 downwards.
GGGGCCTTCGTTGTTCTGAAGTCCGCCGCGCGCCGCGCGCCGGACGGACGAAGCGCAGACAGCGTCGTGACGGACACGGTCAGGATGGGGACACGCAAAAATCCGCCGCCGGGCGGGCCGGCGGCGGAATAAGAGTCTTAGGACTTAGCGCTTGTCCGAAGAGTCGGTGTCATCCTCAACGTCGTCTTCATCGTCATACTCGTCGATGTAGTCGGCGTATTTGTCTTCGTAGTCCACCTCGTCTTCGTCATCCCAGTCGTTGCGCGGCTTCTGAGCGGCGAGCTCGCGCTGGAGCGAGTCCAAATCCATCTCAGGTGAGTTGTACTTCAGCTGGCGTGCAACCTTGGTCTGCTTCGCCTTCGCGCGTCCGCGTCCCATGTGCATGACCCCCTTGAGGTGTGTGTAGGCATTCCAGGGAAGTTCGGATGCCCCATCGAATTTCAATAACAGTATGGTCCTGTTAGACACAATAGCCTGTGTGCCGAAAAAATTCCGCACCGCCCCCTGTTACAGGGCAAAGAAGGCTAGCGGCCGCGCAATTTCTCCACCGCGGCGCGGCCAGCCTTGGGGCCCTCATCCGTGGGGATGGACTCTGGCTCGACGCTCGCGGCGACGTTCGCCTCGCCGCGCAGCGGGCCGGTGACGAGATCGGTGCCCGTGAGTGCAGAACGCTTGACCAAGCCGAGGGCGATGGGGCCGAAGTCACAGTCGTCGACGACGGTGCCCAGGCGGCCCACGCGGCGCCCACCGGGGCCGGACAGGATATCGGCGCCCGGCTCGGGGCGGTCCGGCGCGGAGCCATCGAGGTACAAAAGGACGAGCAAGCGCGGCGAGCGACCGAGGTTCTCCACGCGGGCGACGGTCTCCTGGCCGCGGTAGCAGCCCTTGTTGAGGTGGACGGCGCCGGGGTGTTCGCCGCGGCCGATCCACTGGGGAACCTCGTGGGCGATCGCCTTATCGTCGAGGTCAGCGGCCAGTTCCGGCTCGCGGGCGCGGACGCGCTCGGCGGTAAACGCCATGAGTCCAGCCAGGTGGGCGCCGGCGGCTTCGAGGGCCTCGACCGCGTCGACCAGTTCGGCCCGCAGGACGGCGAGATCGCGGCGCGGGGCGCCGAGCCAGTCCACGGTGCGATCAAAGACGACGCCCGCGGCGGCCGCGTCGAAGCCGTCTACCGGCTTGCCGAGCAGCGTGAGGATCGCAAGGTCCGCCTCGGCCACCTCGACCTGGGACCAGAAGATCATCTTCGTGAGGTAATCGCGCAGCGACTCGAACTGCGCGTCGGGCACGTCGAGGTAGATCTCGGTAGGGGAGACGACGGCCACGTCTGCGGCGTGGAGGATATGCCCCTGGATGTCGAAGTCGAGGGCGGACGCGGCGAAGCCCGAGGGGGCATCGTCAAGCTTTTGGGAGAGCAAATTATTAAGGAATACCGCGGCTTCGGGGCCAGTGACGGCGAGCACGCGGCGCTGCGAGCGGTCGATGACGGCGGTGCCGTTTTCGACGTAGCGTTGCTCCACGAGGGGATCGCCATAATGCCAGGCCACGCCCTCTTTATCGAGGAGGCTGTCCCCTTGGAAAGCGGCAGCGCGGGGACGGTCAAGCAACGGCGAAACGTAGGTCATGGATCCCCATCGTAGGGCATAATTGAAGTCATGAGTATTGCGCCTGTCATCTACGTCATCGAGCCTTTCGGCGGGTCTATTCGCCGCCATAACGCGAACCTTCCGCTGCTCTTTGCCGACGATCTGGGCGTCACGCGTGGTGACGGCATCTTTGAGGCCATGCGCGTTGAGGGCGGACAGGCTCACAACATGGAACGCCACCTCGAGCGGTTCCGGCGCTCGGCCGAGGCGCTCGACCTGCCGCTGCCCACGCCCGAGAAGTGGCAGGAGGCCACGAAGGCCGCACTCGAGGAGTGGGGCGAGGCCGAGGGCAAGTGCACGTGGACGCTCACGCGCGGGCGCGCGTCGACGAGCATTCCCACTGGTTGGGTTGCGGTCGAGGGCATTGACGCGGAGACGCTGCGTGAGCGTGAGAAGGGTGTTAAGGCCATCACCATGGAGCGTACGTGGCAGCTGCCCACGGAGTTCCCGGCGAAGACGGTGAACTACGCCGCGACGATGGCGGCGCTGCGCTACGCCAAAAAGCAGGGCGCGCAGGACGTCATTTACCTCAACGGCGCAGGACTCTTGCTGGAGGGCTCCCGCTCGTCGGTCGTGACGACCAAGGGACGCAAGCTGCGCACGCCCGCGGCGCCGGGAATTTTGCCGGGCACGACGCAAGCTGCCATCTTCGCCCGCGCGGAGGCAGACGGCTGGCGCTGTAAACTCAAAGAAATGAACGTTGACTACCTGCTGGGGGCGGACTCGGTGTGGCTCGTCTCCTCGACGCGCGGGCCGGTGCGCGTGACGCACCTGAACGGACAAAAGCTCCCGAAACCCGCCAATGTGGAGGAGATTCGGGAGCTGATGCGGTCCGCGCTCTAATGCTTTAGCCCGCGATGCGCTTGAGCTCCGCCGACATGTAGGGGCGCATCTCGCCGTCGACCATGCGCTCGTCGACCCAGCCCAGGTTGTTATTCGGCATGAGGCCGTACATGCGCTTGCCGGGGCCGAGGTTCTTCGGGCCGGTCTCCGTGACCATGGTGGACGCGGACTGGAGGGACCAGGCGCGCTCGTTAAAGGGCTCGCCGTAGAAGATTTCCACGATGCCGTTATTCGAGGTGTAGGTCATTTCGATCTCGTCCTTGGGGGAGATGCGCCAGAAGCCGGACTCGCGTACATCGGGGCCTACCGGCTTGCCCTCGGAGTCGATCTTCCACGTGCGAGAGGTGTAGGTCAGGTAGTGCTCGCCGTCGTGGGCGATAACGAGCTGCTGGCCGAACGTGTACTGACCGCCGTTCGAATCGTGAGCCTGGCCCTCGCCCTGCCACACGCCGACCAAGGGGAGAAGTCCCAGCAGCGCGTCGTGGAGGGACGGGCCCTGGCGCAGGTTCGCCGTGTCATCGGGAACCGGGACCTCGTCGAGGCCGACGGCCGGAATATTGCGGGAGGCGGCGTCTTTCCAATCCTCCGCGGCGCGATTGACGGCCTCGTTGCCGTCCAGCTTGTTGGGATCGTTTTCGGGGTGGGATGCGTTTCGTTCAGACATGCCCATCAGCCTACCGTTTAGCGCTAGGCTAGAAACCCATGCGAGCCTTGCTCATCACCAACCCGAATTCGACCAGTCAGAGCGAACTTATGCTTCGGCAGGTCTACGCCCGCCTGCGCGAGGTCCCTGACCTGCATCTTCTGGTGCGGCAGAGTCACTATCCGGGACACGCGGCGGAGATGGTGTCCACCCTCACGCGCGCCGAGTGCGACGTGGTGATCGCTGTCGGCGGAGACGGCACCGTCAATGAAATCGTGGGCGGGCTTCTGGGATCGCCCAAGAACCCGCGCCCAGCCGAAGAGGTCCCGGTGCTCGCCGTCATCCCGGCGGGCTCGGCCAATGTCTTCGCCCGGGCTTTGGGCTTTCCCGCAGAGCCTGCCGATGCCGCCCAAACCCTCGCCGAGTGCATGCTCTACGACCTGCGCCGCACCATCCGCCTGGGCACGTGGGAGTCCCTCGGAGCAGACGGTGAGGCCGAGCCAGACGAGGCGCGATGGTTTGCCGTCAACGCTGGTTTTGGACTCGACGCAGACGTTCTCCACGCCGTGGACAAGGCGCGTGCGAAAGGACTTGCGGCGACGCCGCTGCGCTACCTGCGCGCGACGCTGCGCGGTTGGGCGCGTGCGCGCGTGCGCCCGCCGCACATTGATGTCCACGCCAAGGCAGGGGAGCGCACGCTCGAGCTGCGGGGCGCGCAGCTCATTTTTGCGTCGAATACCAACCCGTGGACGTTCCTCGGGCCGCTGCCCGTCGTGACGAACCCCCGTAACTCCTTCGATAAGGGCCTGGGGGTCTTCGGGCTGACGGATATTGGGGGCATCGGCGGCTTCGCGGGCTTGCTGCACCTCTTTGGGGCGTACCGGCTTGCGCGTGGCCGCGTGATCCAATTCGATGACGCGGAATGGGTGGAGCTGGGCGTGCCTGGCCTGCACCGCTTCCAAGCGGACGGCGAGTCCGAAGGCAAACTCGAGCACGTGCGGCTGCGTTCTATCCCCGACGCGCTTGAGGTCTATTCGCCTTAGCTCGTGATCTGTTTGCCGTCCTTGTCGTAGTCCCCGTCGATTTCCAGCGGAGAGAGGAGATCGAGGTGGAGCTCGACGTTGCGGCGCTGGACCTCCACGTTGATGGTGCCGCCACGCAGCGAGACCTTCGTCGCCTGGGCCGGCAGCGGCAGGCGACGCGTGTCGAGTTCCAGATAGAACGCGTCGTGGACGTGGCCTTCTGGCGCGTCGATGGGCCGCATATAGAACATGGGGCCTTCGAGACGCAGCTCTACCTGAACCGTCGTGGGCAACTCGTCGCCGGGGATGGTGCCCGTGAGCTCGGCTTCTGCGGAATTGCCGCCGGAGGGCGAGATATTATTCGGGTTGTTGATATTGAGATCCGTCATGCCCAGCAGGCGGCCGAGCGCCACGCCGTCGAGGCTCAGGCTGCGCGAGAGTGTGGAGGCCACCGCGCCGTCATAGTCCCCGGTCCATACCTGTTGCGGGGTGATGTGCACGTCGCGCAGGGTGGTTTGCGCGTTGACCATGCCTAGCTGTGGCACTTCGACGTCGGAGGAACGCACCTCGAGCAGCGGCACGGTGCCCGTGACCGCCGCGGCGACGTAGGGAAGCCCTCCGATATAGACGTCCGGCGGGGTCTCGAGTCGCGTGAGCTCTTCCACGCGTTCGGACACGGCGTGTTCCGCGTGCATGGCTACGGCGGAGTCCGCTAGCCAGAGCGCTCCCACGCAGCCCACCGCGACACCCGCGGCTTTCAGTGCCTTCATGGTTCTATTTCTACCGCACGCACCCGCGCGTCACTAAGGTGGGGGCATGAGCTTGAACCAGGACACCCTTGATCAGATCCATGCCGTCCTCGACGCCGCCCGCACGAACGATGGCGTGGCACCTTTCTCTGAGCAGTATCTGTTGGGGCTGAGCGATGAACGCCTGGGCCACCAGCACTTCGTGCATAGCGAGAATGGCCAGGTCGGCGCGCTCATTGCGCTTGATGGGGAGTCCGCAGAGCTCGTTGTAGCTCCGAACTTCCGGCGGCGCGGCATTGGCGAGGCCTTGCTTGCCGATGCCGCCCGCTCGCTCGACGCTGGCTCCTCCTTCCAGGTGTGGGCGCACGGTAATCTCCCGGCGGCACAGGCCTTCGCGCAGGCCCAGGGGCTCAGCGTCGTGCGGCGCTTGCTCGTCATGGCTGTCGAGGGCGAAGCGTTGCGCGCGGCCGCAACGGTTCCTTCTGCCGAAGGATTTGAGGTCCTCAACTATGAGGAGTCGGTGGCGCGCTGGGGCGCGGACGCGGTGGACGCGGCATGGGTGGCGGCAAATAATGAAGCCTTCTCGTGGCACCCCGAACAAGGCGGCTGGGATGTCGCGCGCTTGCGCCGCGGCATGGAGGCTGAATGGTTCGATGAGAAGGACGTAATTTTATTCTGGGACACGTCTACAAATGTGACTGGCGTTACGAATGGGGGCAGTGATAATACCCCCAGCCTGGCTGGATTCCACTGGACCAAGTGGCACACGGAAGACGTTGAGGACGGCGGCGAGGCCTTTGGTGAGGTCTATGTCGTGGGGTTGGCGAATGCCTATCGCGGACGTGGGTTGGGGGCACCGCTCCTCCATGCAGGGCTACACCGAATGGTGGAAAAGGGCGCGCGACGTGTGATTTTGTATGTCGAGTCCGATAATGAACCGGCAGTGCGGGCCTACGAAAATTTGGGTTTCGGGGTGGCCGAGGAGCACGCCGTGTATCAGCAGCAATGATTTTCATTAATCAACGGTGATAACTGTTTACCTTGTGTTCACTGAAAGTGACCTTTTCGGTTAACCCAGGCTCGTTAGGTTATGTCGCTGTGAGCTCGTGGCCCCCGCCAAAGAATGAAAAAGGGTGGTCATCCAGGCTCCCCAATGACCTCTTTCGAATCTGCTCTACATAACTGGAAGGTTTCCCGTGATTCGCAACTTCAAGCGCACCGCAGCTATCTTCGGCCTGATCGCCGCTTCCTCCACCGCTCTGGTGGCTTGCTCCGAGTCTTCTGACTCCGGTTCCTCCGACTCTGCTCAGGGCGACTCTTCCGTCTCCGGCACCCTGGTCGGCGAGGGAGCTTCCTCCCAGCAGAACGCCATGTCCGTGTTCCAGAAGGCCTTCATCGAGAAGTACCCGGACGCTGACCTGTCCTACACCGCTTCCGGTTCCGGCGCCGGCGTTGAGGCCTTCATCAACGGCACCGCCACCTTCGCTGGTTCTGACTCCCCGCTCGATGAGGAGGATGGCGAGGTCACCTCGGCTAACGAGCGTTGCGGCGGCAACGACGCATGGCACCTGCCGTCCACCATCGGCCCGGTTGCTATCGCTTACCACCTCGAGGGTGTCGACCAGACGGTCAACCTCACCACCGAGTCCATCGCCAAGATCTTCAAGGGCGAGATCAAGAAGTGGAACGACCCGGCTATTGCTGACGCCAACGAGGGTGTCGAGCTTCCGGACAAGGACATCACCGTCGTCTTCCGTTCTGACGAGTCTGGTACCTCGGACAACTTCCAGAAGTTCCTCAAGGCTGCTACCGGCGAGTGGGACTCCAAGGGCAAGCAGTTCCCGGATGCCGTCGGTGAGGGTGCTAACGGCTCTTCCGGCGTTGCTGACCAGGTTGCTTCCATCGACGGTGCTATCACCTACGTCGAGGCTGGCTTCGCTAAGCAGAAGGAGAACGTCTCCACCGCTGCTATCGACTTCGGTCATGGCCCGGTCGAGCTGTCCAACGACTCCGTCGCCAAGGCTCTGGACAACCTGGCCTTCAAGGAGACCAACTCCGAGCACGACATGGTCGTCGACGCGGACGCGCTCTTCTCCTCTGACGCTGAGGGTGCTTACCCGCTCATCCTCACCACCTACAACATCGTCTGCTCCGCTGGTTACGACGAGTCCGAGGCCGCCCTGGTCAAGGCCTTCTTCGAGACTGTCCTGGACAACCAGTCCACCGAGCTCGAGGACGCTGGCTTCATCCCGGTCTCTGGTGCTCACCTGGACCGCCTGAAGGCTGCTGTCGAGGCTCTCGCTTAAGAGTTTCGCCCGTGAGGGTCGCTCGCTTCGGGTGACCTTCGCCGCGTCGCGCCGTGTTCGGCGCCGCGCATGCTGCCCCCAAACCGTTGCACAAACGTTTGGGGGTTATGGCATGTTTCCCAAAACTTTGCCGTTATAGCCCGCTGCGCGGGCGTAACACCCCTCGCACCCGCTAACTAAAGGATTTCGTAGTCTCATGGCAGACAACAACCTCACCACGGCGCCCACGCCCGAGGCGGAACCAACGACTGTCGCTCAGGCGACCGTTGCGAAGCCGACGAATGACGTGGTTACTGTAGACTCGGGCAAGGGCGTCCGTCGCCCTGGCGACCGTGTCTTTGAATTCCTGTCCACCGCGTCCGCGACGCTCATCACGGTGATGATTGCAGCCATCGCGCTGTTCCTCCTGTGGCGCGCCGTCCCGGCCCTCAACGTCAACGAGGGAGGAGTCGTTGGATTCTTCACCTACGGTGAGCGTTGGAATACGAGCGATACGGATGCTATGCAGTTCGGTATCCCCACGATGTTCGCGTCGACCGTTCTCATCTCGGTCCTCGCGCTTCTTATCGCCATGCCCATCGCGCTGGGTATTGCCATCTTCCTGTCGAACTATGCTCCGGCCCGCGCCGTAAAACCGCTCGGTTTTCTCGTCGATATGCTCGCGGCCGTGCCGTCCATCGTCTACGGTCTGTGGGGCTGGCAGGTCCTCGGACCCAAGCTCTCCGGGTTCTACACCTGGCTCGAGTCCTGGGCCGGCGGCTTCTTCCTGTTCAAGGTCTACGACAATTCGCCGTCTTTTGAGACCGGCCGCAATATATTCACGGGTGGCATCGTGCTCGCCGTCATGATTCTCCCGATTATCGCGGCGACCGCCCGCGAGGTCTTCGTGCAGACCCCTCCGGGCCAGATCGAGTCCGCGCTCGCACTCGGCGCGACCCGCTGGGAAGTCATCCGCATGACCGTCCTGCCGTTTGGTACCTCCGGCTACATCGCGGGCTCCATGCTCGGCCTCGGCCGCGCGCTCGGTGAGACGATGGCGCTGTACATGGTCGTCTCGCCGCTTATCGACTTCCGCTTCACGCTCTTCGACGGCGGTACGACGTTCGCGACGGCCATCGCCCTGGCCGCCGCCGAGTTTGGTAACGAGATGCGCGCTGGCGCCTACATCGCCGCCGGCCTCATGCTCTTCCTCCTGACCTTCCTGGTCAACGCCATTGCCCGTTCCATCGTGAATAAGAAGTAAGGAGGAGCCCAGCATGACTACAACTACTGCAATTCCGGTAAAAAACGGCTCTGCGTTCCAGCACATCTCCGGCTCCCGTAAGATCGCGAATAGCATTGCGACCGCCGTCGTGTGGGGCGCGATGATCATCGCGATGATCCCGCTCGTGTGGGTGCTGTGGGAGCTCATTGCCCGCGGCTCTGGCGTCATCTTCAGCCCTGAGTGGTGGACGACGTCCCAGCGCGGCATCATGAACACCGAGGCGGGCGGCGGTGCACTGCACGCCATCATCGGTACCTTCGTCCAGACCCTCTTCGCGACGCTCATCTCGGTGCCCATCGGCATCTTCACTGCCATCTACTTGGTGGAGTACTCCAAGGGCGGCTTCCTCGGCCGCATGACGACGTTCATGGTTGACATCCTCTCCGGTGTCCCGTCCATCGTCGCAGCGCTGTTCGTCTTCGCTATGTGGATCACGCTCTTCGGCTTCGACCGCTCCGGCTTCGCCGTGGCGCTTTCCCTCGTGCTCCTCATGATTCCGCTCGTGGTCCGCAACACGGAAGAAATGCTCCGCGTCGTGCCCATGGACCTGCGCGAGGCGTCCTACGCCCTCGGCGTCCCGAAGTGGAAGACCATTGCACGTATCGTCCTGCCCACGGCACTGTCCGGCATTGTCACCGGCATCATGCTCGCCGTCGCTCGCGTCATGGGCGAGTCCGCTCCGGTCCTCGTGTTGGTTGGCTCTTCGTCGTCTATCAACTGGGACTCCTTCAAGGGCCCGCAGTCCTCGCTGCCGCTCATGATGCTCGATATGTACAAGGCCGGCGCGCAGCCTGCCGTGCTCGACAAGCTCTGGGGCGCCGCGCTCACGCTGGTTATCCTCATCGCCGTCCTCAACGTCGCGGCCCGCTGGGTGTCTGCGAAGTTCTCCGTTAAGAAGTAAACCCGCCCCCAGACTTATCCACTCACAGGAGTAAAGACCCACATGTCCAAGCTTTCGCTCAACGACGTGAACATCTACTACGGCGATTTCCATGCCGTGCAGAACGTCAACATGCAGATTCCGGCCCAGGCCGTGACCGCCTTCATCGGCCCGTCCGGCTGCGGCAAGTCCACCGTGCTGCGCACTCTCAACCGTATGCACGAGGTCATCCCGGGCGCCTCCGTCAAGGGCGAGATCCTCCTTGACGGCGAGAACATCTACGGCTCCAAGGTCGACCCGGTGTCCGTGCGCAACACCATCGGCATGGTCTTCCAGAAGCCGAACCCGTTCCCCACGATGTCCATCGAGGAAAACGTTGTCGCTGGCCTCAAGCTGTCCGGCGAGAAGAACAAAAAGAAGCTCAAGGAAGTCGCCGAGCGTTCCCTGCGCGGCGCCAATCTCTGGGATGAGGTGAAGGACCGCCTGGACAAGCCGGGCGGCGGCCTCTCCGGTGGTCAGCAACAGCGTCTGTGCATCGCCCGTGCCATCGCGGTCGAGCCCGAGGTGCTCCTCATGGACGAGCCGTGCTCGGCTCTGGACCCGATTTCCACCCTCGCTGTGGAGGACCTCATCCACGAGCTCAAGGAGAATTTCACGATTGTCATCGTGACGCACAACATGCAGCAGGCAGCCCGTGTGTCCGATAAGACCGGCTTCTTCTCCCTCGAGGCCACCGGTAAGCCGGGTCACCTCGTTGAGTTCGATGACACGAAGAATATCTTCGAGAACCCGTCGAAGAAGGAGACCGAGGACTACATTTCCGGCCGCTTCGGCTAAGCCTCCCTCGCAACCGTTCTGCGCCCCAGGCAGCGGTTCCCTTGTGCTGATTCAGTTACATGGAACTGCCGTCCTGGGGTGTTTCTTTTATAGACTGGTCGGCATGACTGATCCCCGCGCTTTCGGCGACCACCAGCATTCCCTCGGCACCCAGCTCGTGCACACCGACGCGGAGGTGATCGTCGTGGGTCACGCCGCCGCACGCGAGATCACGCTCGACCCGGCCTCCTATTCTTCTGGGGTGTCTGCGCACCTCCAGCTGCCCAACGGTCTCGATGGCGAGGAACACGCACGCTTCCGCACGCTGCTTGATATCTACCTCAATGCTGAGGTCGTGGCCGAGATGGATTTCCGCTCCGTCGCGCGTGACGTACTCGACCGCGCTGCGGATAGCCTCGACGCAGATCGCCTGGCAGCGCTCTTCAGCGTGCGCGCCATGCGGCACTGGCTGAGCTGGCCCGAGTCGCTAGAGGACCGTCTGCTGGATTGGGTTGCGGAGAACGCGCGCGCCGCGCGCTCGGGCGACCGCGCCTGGACGGCACGCGTCGCGGCGGAATACGACGAGATCATCACGGCCGCCCTCGAGGCCACTCCCGAGGGCTCCGTCACGTGGCATCTCGCGCACGACCACGGCCTTGAGCACGCTGAGATCGTCTCCATCCTGCGCAATTGGACGGCAGGGGACCTGGGCTCTATGGCCAAGTGCATTGGCGTCATTGTGCGTGCTCTCGCGGATAATGTGCCGCTCCAAGAGCGCCTGCGCGGCGGGGTGAGCCATATGGAGTTCGTTGCCATCGCGGACGAGCTGCTGCGTCTCGACGATCCCTTCGTCTCCAATCGCCGCGTGACCACTTGCCCGGTGCATGTGGCGGGGGAAGAGCTGGACGCCGGCACGCGTGTGCGCCTGCATTGGACTGCGGCCAACCGCGACCCCCACACGTTTAGGGGCTTTGATCCTGAAGGCCACGCCGCAGACAACCTGGTGTGGGGCGTGGGCGCGCATTATTGCCCGGGGAAGCCGTTATCTATGTACGAGCTTCACGCGTTCTTCGCGGAGCTGCTGCCGCGTTTCGACCTTGTGCCTTCCGGCGACGGCGAGCGTGACCTAGCCGGCGGCTGGGCCCGCACACCGGTTGTTTTGCGCGCTCGCTAAGGCGCGCCGATGGGGCGGCTGCGTGCCGCCGACTAGTTACGGAACTGCTTCGTGATGTCGGCGAAGCGTTCCTCGAAGTCCTCGGCGCGGGCTTCCTCATCCTTCTTCGCGAGGTAGCGCTCGGGGGCGAGTCCGGTGACGAGGAAGACGATGCGCGAGTTGACGCTCACGGCGTGGTCTGCGAAACGCTCGAAGAAGCGGGAGAGCAGTGCCATGTCGACCGCAGCGCGCGTGGACTCGGTCCACTCGCGTTGGGTGAGCACGGACATGAGGTGGCCATTGATGTCATCGACTGCGTCATCATCCTTGGCGGCCTGGATGGCGAGGTCAGGGTCTGGGGCGATGAGATTGTCACGCGTTTGCTCCAGGAGGTGAATGCACAAGCGTGTGTATTCCTCGAAGAAGCCACGGTAGGCGTCCGGAATGGCAGGTTCGGGATGGCGGCGGCGGGCGGCGGTCGCGATGTGCTTGGCGAGGTTGCCCATGCGGTAAAGGTCTTCCACGATGTAGATCGACGACACGACCTGGCGCAGATCCTTGCCCATGGGATTTTCGAGTGCGAGCAGGCTGACGGCGCGCTCCTCGCACCGAGCGCGGGTCTCCTCAAGATCGTCCTTGAGGGACAGGGCTTCTTCCGCCTTTTGGAGATCGGCGGTGAGCAGGCCAGATGAGGCCAGTTTCATCATTTGCTCGACGCCGTCACACATGCCAATGAGGTCGTGGGAGAAGTTGTCGAGATGTTCGCGGTATGCCGTACGCATGACTGTCATCCTATTACGCCATAGAAAGGATTGCACGGGAAAGGTGGGTCTACCCCCAAGAAATTTATGTCCAAAGAGGTAGGCGTAAGGAAGGGTATCGTCCATGTGGCCTACTAGGAGGTGCTGGAATTTACCTGCCGTTTACTCAATGATCATTTAAATAACCCGACGTGGCACGATTGTGCATGTGGTAAGGAGAATTACCTCGTGCGCACGGGGTGATAGTCGTTACGTGGGAGGGTGCTCGCATGGTAAGGCGGGGACCTTAACCGCCAGAATTCATAATGTCTGCGGCGTGGGGAACAGTGATGTCCTCCGGATCGTCGAGCCAGCCATCGGGCAGCGCGACCTTGGCGGGGGAGCCTTGGCGCCCGCGTGCACCGGCGGCATCGGCAGCCTTGGCCTCCGAGTCGGCCCAGGGTGAGAGGATCTCGCGCAACGCGTCGAGCGAAGTGACCTGGGCGAGCTTGGCCCGCACCTGGCCGCCCACGGGGAAGCCTCGCATGTACCAGCCGATGTGCTTGCGGATATCGCGCGCGGCGTGGTCTTCGCCGTCGTGCTCTGCCAGGAGCTCGGCATGGCGGACGATAATGCGGGTGACCTCGCCGAGTGTGGGCTCGTCCGGGATGGGCTCGCCGCGCAGCTGGGCGGAAAGCTCCGCGAAGAGCCAGGGGCGGCCCAGGCAGCCGCGGCCGACCTGCACGCCGTCGCAGCCCGTAGCATCCATCATGCGCTGTGCGTCGTCAGCGCGGAAGATATCGCCGTTGCCGAGGACGGGGACCTCGTCGCCCAGGTGTTCCTTGAGGCGCGCGATCTCGTCCCAACGAGCGTCGCCGGAATAGCGCTGCGCGGCCGTGCGTCCGTGGAGGGTGACGGCTGCTGCGCCATTGTCGACAGCAATCCGGCCGGCGTCGAGGTGTGTGTGGTGCTCATCATCGATGCCCACGCGCATTTTTACCGTGACCGGTACGTCCGTGCCTTCGGTGGCCTTGACGGCCGCGGCGACAATGTTGCCAAAGAGCTGGCGCTTATAGGGCAGGGCTGAACCGCCACCACGGCGGGTGACCTTGGGCACGGGACAACCGAAGTTCATATCGATGTGGTCAGCGAGGTTGTCGTCGACGATCATCTTCGCGGCGCGGTAGGTGTACTCCGGATCCACGGTGTAGAGCTGGAGCGAGCGTGGGGTTTCCTGCGGTGCGAACTCGATCATGTGCATGGTCTTCTCGTTGCGCTCCACGAGGGCGCGGGCGGTAATCATCTCGCAGACATAGAGGCCGGAGACTGTTCCCGTGCGCGCGAGTTCCTGCTCGCGGCAGAGGGTGCGAAAAGCCATGTTTGTTACACCCGCCATGGGCGCGAGGATGACGGGGGAGGCTAATTCGAGGGGACCGATGCGCAAATTCACCCCCTAATTGTGCCTTTTTTCGCAGGTTATAGGCAAATGGTGAAATAATCCTACACCCTTAACAGATCTTCGCTATTGTGTTCCAGGTAACTAACATTCGGTTTTACACCACAGGAGGAATCGCCTTGTCCGAGCGTATCGGTTTCTATCAGGACCTCGTTGTTTCCGCTGAGGAAGCGGCTAAGTTCGTCAACCACGGCGACCGTGTCGGCATTTCCGGCTTCACCGGTGCTGGCTACCCGAAGGCCCTGCCCACTGCGATCGCAGAGAAGGCGAAGGCCGCTCACGCTGCTGGTGAAGAATTCCAGATCGACGTCTTCTCCGGTGCGTCCACCGCCCCGGACTGCGACGGCGTTCTCGCCGAGGCAGACGCCATTCGCTTCCGCTCCCCGTACAACTCCGATCCGGTGCTGCGCGGCAAGTTCAATGATGGTTCCGCCCTCTACCAGGACATTCACCTGTCCCACTCGGGCCAGCAGGTGGAGGAAGGCTTCTATGGTGACTTCCAGGTCGCCATCATTGAGGCCGTCCGCATCCTCGACAACGGCAACATCGTGCCGTCGTCGGCCGTGGGCAACAATCTCGAGTACATCGAAGCCGCAGAGCGCATCATCATCGAGGTCAACGAGTGGCAGTCTGAGCACCTCGAGGGCATGCACGACATCTACAAGATTGAAAAGCTGCCCAACCGCCAGCCGATTCCGATCACCAAGCCGGGCGACCGCGTGGGCACCACCTACATCGAGATTCCGCAGGAGAAGGTCGTCGCCGTCGTGAAGACCGACGCTCCGGACCGCAACGCCCCGTTCAAGGCGCCGGATGAGGTCTCGGAGAAGATCGCTGCGAACTTTATTAACTTCCTCGAGGGCGAGGTAGCTGCCGGTCGCTTGGCCTACGACCAGTTCATCATGCAGTCCGGCGTGGGTAACGTCCCGAACGCCGTTATGGCGGGCCTGCTCGACTCCAAGTTTGAGAATATCCAGGCCTACACCGAGGTTATCCAGGACGGCATGATTGACCTTATCGACGCCGGCAAGATGACCATGGCATCCGCAACCTCCTTCGCGCTGTCTCCGGAGTACGCGGACCGCATGAACGAAAAGGCGGAGAAGTACAAGGAGCACATCATCCTGCGTCCGCAGCAGATCTCCAACCATCCGGAGGTCATCCGCCGCGTAGGCCTCATTGCCTCCAACGGCATGATTGAGGCCGACATCTACGGCAACATCAACTCCACCAACGTGGGCGGCACTCGCATCATGAACGGCACCGGTGGCTCCGGCGACTTCACCCGCAACGCCTACATCTCCACGTTCGTCTCCCCGTCTGTGGCCAAGGATGGCGCCATCTCCGCTATCGTTCCGTTCGCGTCCCACATCGACCACACGGAGCACGACACGATGGTCATCATCACCGAGTACGGTGTTGCTGATTTGCGCGGCCTGGCTCCCAAGGAACGCGTGGAGAAGGTCATCTCCGTTGCTCACCCGGACTACCGCCCGCTGCTCGAGGAGTACTACGAGCGCGCAAAGCAGAACAAGTTCCAGCACACCCCGCACGATCTGAAGACGGCCTTCGACTTCCAGATCAACTTCGCGGAGAAGGGCGACATGCGCGGCTAATCCCTCGCATGCGCTGAGCGTAGGTCACCCTGGGGACTACCCCGGGGTGATTTCGCTTCCACACAACCTCACCGCTAAACTAGGTGGGCGTTGGGCCTTTAGCTCAGTTGGTAGAGCTACGGACTTTTAATCCGCAGGTCCCGGGTTCGAGCCCCGGAGGGCCCACCGATAATCCCTCGGCTGCACAGCGGCCGGGGGATTTATGCTTGCGGTGGGTGAGCGGCGAGAAGCGCTGCAACGGTATGTCAATTCCACGTGCACAGGCGTAGCCGTGTCTTATGATTTATGTGTCTTCGCCTCTCGATAGGCGTCTGTTTCGTCGTCTCTAAGGTGTCTCATATCCTCCATCTTTCGTGCCACTGCCGCGGCTGTTCTCCTTGTCCCTCTTGCTCTAGCAGGGTGTTCCGGCGAAGGTGAGGCCGGTCCGCGCACAGTAACTATGACGGTTCCAGCGCCGGCTGATCCGAGCACAGAGTCGCACCAGCCCGCTCCTCGCACCGCGGAGAAGACCCCTGCCGAAGCCATGAGCACCGCCGTACCTGCAGCGCCTGCGGCACAACCGCACAGCAATAACATCGCCGCGAATCCCGAGCAAATTGGCGGTTATTGCGGAATGACATCAGACGGGGTTAGGGTCGACGCCAATGATGATGCATCATGCGCGTTTGCCATGGCGATTTATGATGCCGCCATTGCGCAGGCATACGAATCTCGGGCAGGCGCAAGCGGCAATATTGTGCTTGCGACTGTCAACGATTTCCAAGTGACAAGTTCCGTCACCGGTCAAACTTATACGCTAAGTTGCTTTGTCGGTACGGCCGGCCAGGCGCTTATTTGTTCCCAGCCCTCAAGTCCTTACGGAAACTCTGGGGGAGCAGTGTTCAATCGCGAGAAAACCGGTTGGCATTCCATCCTCGGCTGAGACTGCAGAAAGAGGCATCGGATAGCCCATGTATCCCTGTGACACCGTTGTGTACCGTCAGCCTCCGCAGAATCGAGTCGCGGGGGTGCCCTGCACGCTAGGATAGCGGGGGATTAGTACGCGGTGTCGCAAGTCCATATACTTGCTGGCAGAACCGTAAAACTTCGACTATTACTAGCTATCTGGGAGGCGCGATGGTTCAGCGTGTGTACGTGGAAAATCGGGAGGGCGGCCACGCAGCTGCACTCTCGGCGGAGTACGGAGTGGCGGTGCGCATGCTCAATCGCTACGACGTGGAGGGCACGACCGACGCCGAGTTCGCCACCGCCGTCAACCTCGTGCTCGCAGAGCCGCAGGTCGACAACATGTACGCCACGCTCGAGGAGGCCGGCCTGGACGGCAAGGCCATCCTCGCCGTCGAGCCGCTGCCCGGCCAGTTTGACCAGCGCGCGGACTCCGCGGCACAGTGCATCCAGTTCCTCTTTGAAAAAGAGCGCCCCACCGTCCGTACGGCCGTCCTCTACGCCGTGGACGGAGAAATTCCGGAGGCCATGCGCGCCGGGCTCATTAACCCGGTCGAGGCCCGCGAGGCCTCCCTCGAGCTTCCCGAGGCTCTCGTTGTCGAGGCCCCACGCCCAGCAGACGTCGCACGGCTTACCGGCTTTACCGAGCTTTCCGATGCCGCCCTTCCCGAGGTCGTCGCCTCCCACGGCCTGGCCATGGACGTCGACGACGCCATGCTCGTGCGCGATTATTTCCAGTCGGAGAAGCGCGACCCGACCATTACTGAGCTCAAGGTCATCGACACCTACTGGTCGGACCACTGCCGTCACACCACCTTCGAGACGGTCCTCGACAACATCGAGTTCCACGACCCGGCCGTGGAGGCCGCGTACAACGACTACCTTGCTGCGCGCGACTCCATTGGTCGCACCAAGCCGGTGACGCTCATGGACATGGGGACCATTGCCGCGAAGGTCCTGCGCGCCACGGGCAAGCTCGACGCGCTCGACGTCTCCGAGGAGATCAACGCCTGCACCGTCCACGTCACCATCACGGTCGACGGCAAGGATGAACCGTGGCTCTTCCTGTTCAAGAACGAGACTCATAACCACCCGACGGAGATCGAGCCCTTCGGTGGCGCGGCGACCTGCATCGGCGGCGCCATCCGCGACCCGCTGTCCGGCCGCGGTTACGTCTACGGCGCGATGCGCATCTCCGGCTCCGGAAACCCGCTCGAGACCACCACGCGTGCCGGCAAGCTGCCGCAGAAGACCATCGCGCGTACCGCCGCCGCAGGCAACTCCTCTTACGGTAACCAGATCGGCCTGGCCACCGGCCTCGTCGACGAGGTCTACCACCCGGGCTACGTCGCCAAGCACCTCGAGATGGGTGCCGTCGTCGCCGGCGCCCCAGCCGAGAACGTCCGCCGTGAGGTCCCGGACGCGGGCGACGTCGTCGTCCTCGTCGGCGGCGCCACTGGCCGCGATGGCATCGGCGGCGCCACGGGTTCCTCCAAGTCGCACAACGTGGAGTCCCTGACCACTGCGGGCTCCGAGGTCCAGAAGGGCAACGCGCCCGAGGAGCGCAAGCTCCAGCGCCTCTTCCGCAACCCGGAGTTCTCCAAGCTCATCAAGCGCTGTAACGACTTTGGCGCTGGCGGCGTCTCCGTCGCCGTGGGCGAGCTCGCCGATTCCATCGACATCGACCTGGACACCGTGCCCAAAAAGTACGAGGGCCTCGACGGCACCGACCTGGCTCTCTCCGAGTCCCAGGAACGCATGGCCGTCGTCGTCGAAGCCAAGGACGCGCAGCGCCTCATCGAGCTCGCGAACGAGGAAAACCTCACCGCCACCATCGTCGCCAACGTCACCGACTCGGGACGCGTGCGCATGACCTGGCGCGGCGACACCATCGTCGACCTCTCCCGTGAATTCCTCGCCACCAACGGCGCGGACAAGCATGTGGACGTGCGTATCGAGCCCTCCACCGACTGGCGCGCAGCTGGCCGCGAGTGGGCTCACAAGGACTCCTCCTTCCGCGAGTCCTTCCTCGCGATGGCGGGCGACCTCAACGTCGCCTCCAAGCAGGGCCTGTCCGAGCGCTTCGACTCCACCGTCGGCGCCGGCACCGTCCTCATGCCTTTTGGCGGCTCCCGCCAGGCCACCCCGATTCAGGCCATGGCCCACACCTTCCCGGTCATGGGGGAGACCACGGACTGCTCCGTGATGTCCTGGGGCTACAACCCGTACGTCACCGAGGCTAGCCCGTACCACGGCGCCTACCTTGCCGTCGTCGAGTCCGTGGCCAAGCTCATCGCTACCGGTTCTTCCATCGACGAGACCTACCTGTCCATGCAGGAGTATTTCCAGCGCATGGACTCCGCCACCGCATGGGGCAAGCCTGCCGCGGCCCTGCTGGGTACCATCAAGGCTCAGCTCGGCTTGGGTGTGGGCGCCATCGGCGGCAAGGACTCCATGTCCGGCACCTTCGAGGAACTGCACGTCCCGCCCACGGTCATCTCTGTCGCCGTGAGCCACGAGACCACTGACCACATTGCGTCCAACCACTTCACCGGCGCTGGCCACGCCGTCACGCTGCTCTCCCCGGAGCTTGCCGATGCCGCCGACACCGCGCTCGTCGGCTTGCCCACCCCCGAGTCCCTCCTCGCCAGCTTCGCGACCGTCACGGAGCTCCTGCGCTCCGGCCAGGTCACCGCGGCCTACACCCCGGGCTTCGGCGGCGTGGCCGAGGCCGTGCTCAAGATGTCGCTGGGCGAGGGCCTGGGCTTCGCTTTCGCAGACGACGCCCCGCTCTATGACTACAACTACGGTGCGTTCGTCCTCGAGTGGGCTGAGGACGCCACCCCGTCCGCTGGTACCGCGCTGGGCGAGACCACCGCAGACGGCTTCACCTTCCGTGCCGAGACCGTCTCATCCGCTGACGCCGAGGCCGCCTACCGCGCCACCCTCGAGCCCATCTACCCGTCCGAGGCGCCGCAGTCTGGCTCCACTGAGCTTTCCTCTGCTCCCGCAGACGTGCCAGCGGCTGCGCCGGCTGCCGCTGCGCCCACTCGCGTCGCGGGCAGCTCCGCCCCGCGCGCACTCATTCCGGTCTTCCCGGGCACCAACACCGAATACGACTCCGCGAAGGCGCTGCAGCGCGCCGGTATCGAGCCAGAAATCCTCGTCGTGCGCAACCGCACGCCTGAAGACATTGCCGAGTCCGTCGAGCGCATGGCAGCCGCCCTGGACCGCTCGCAGATGCTGTACCTGCCGGGCGGTTTCTCCGGCGGTGACGAACCGGACGGCTCCGCGAAGTTCATGACGTCCTTCCTACGCAACCCAGCGCTCACCGCTGGCGTCCACACACTGCTCGATGAGCGCGGCGGCCTCATCCTGGGTATCTGCAACGGCTTCCAGGCGCTCATCAAGCTGGGCCTTGTTCCGGGCGGCGCCATCTCCGAGCCGGGTACCGAGTCCCCGACGCTGACGTTCAACACCATTGGCCGTCACCAGTCGCGCATCTCGCGTGTCAAGGTCGTCAACAACGACTCGCCGTGGCTCAGCAAAGTTAACGTCGGCGATGTCTTTACCGTGCCGATCTCCCACGGCGAGGGCCGCATCACCGCCGGCGAGTCCGAGTGGGCGCGCCTCAAGGAGGCTGCCGCGACCCAGTACGTCGATGCCGCAGGCAACCCGGCGATGGACATCGATGTCAACCCGAACGGCTCGCTGTTCGCCCTCGAGGGCATCATGTCCGCCGACGGCCGCGTGCTGGGCAAGATGGGCCACTCCGAGCGCATCTCCGCCACTACGTACAAGAACGTGCCAGGCGAGTATGACATGTTGCTCTTCGAGTCCGCTGCGGAGTTCTTCACCAAGTAACCCGCAACCGAAACAAGGCGCCTTACCGATAACCGGTAAGGCGCCTATCGCGTGGGGCCAGCGCTGCTAGTTCTTCACGAGCTTCTTAATCGCCGTCATGGCTTCCTCGAGCTTTTCCTGGGCCACGTGACCATCCTCGGCAGCGGCGCCAGCGACACAGTGCGCGATGTGGTCTTGGAGCAGCGCCAGCGAGACGTTTTCTAGTGCGGAGGTTACCGCGGAGATCTGCGTAATGATGTCGATGCAGTACTGGTCCTCGTCGATCATCCGGTGAATGCCACGCGTTTGGCCCTCAATTCGCTTGAGTCGAGCCAAATATTGCTTCTTTGAAATCTCCGACTGGTTGTAGCCATGCGTGCCGGGGGCGTGGCAGCCGCAGGGTTCTGCCTGTTCAGCCATGGTTTTTCAACTCCTCCTACGGGCGATTTTGTTGCATGGGGATCACTCCAGTATATTTCTAGGAGGTCGCATGTTGCACACTGCTGTGAGCGAACATGTACCGGGCCCCCATCGTCTAGCGGCCTAGGACACCGCCCTTTCACGGCGGCGGCACGGGTTCGAATCCCGTTGGGGGTACGAAGATTCTTTCTTCGTACAGAAAAAATCGAATATGGCCCTGTGGCGCAGTTGGTTAGCGCGCCGCCCTGTCACGGCGGAGGTCGCGGGTTCAAGTCCCGTCAGGGTCGCATTGTGTGACGCACTCGGTCCTTGCTTGGTTTCAAGTAAGGACCGAGTGTTTTCTGTTCTGTTCCAGGTGCGACCTTTTGTCATCTCCGGTACTTTTGTGTAGTAAATCACTCTTCTCTGTGCAAAGGCTAGGTTAGATGGCTACATCGCATTTCTCGCCTCGCACGTGGGGCGCAGTTCTTTCAATAATTTTCCTCAGTTTGCTGGTCGTCCCGTTCGCGGCCGCGCAGTCCGAGGAATCGTCCACGGCAGCGTCGTCTACAGCGCCGAGCTCAGACGCGGGACCGACGAGCGATAAACAGTCCAAGGTGGCGCTTGTTATGGACGCCTCGTTCTCCATGGCGGATCCAGAAAGCGAGGGCGGCCCATCGAAGATGCAGGTGGCCAAGGACGCGTCGAACCAGCTCGTCGATAAGCTTCCGGACAGCGCCCTTGTCGGCGCCGTCGCGTATGGCTCCAAGGAGTCGAATGCGCCGGATAATAAAGAGCGTGGTTGCCAGGATATTTCCGTGCTATCGCCGGTCGGGCGGATCGACAAGGCCGGGCTGAAAGACAGCTTTAATGCTTTGGAGCCCAAGGGCTACACTCCCATCGGAAACTCGCTGAAGAAGGCCGCGGAGCAGCTCAAAGCTGCCGGCGGCGAGGGCGAGAATTCCATCGTGCTCGTCTCGGACGGCATCGACACCTGCGCGCCGCCACCGGTGTGCGACGTGGCCAAGGAGCTTGCTGCTGACGGCGTGGGGCTCACGGTTCACACCATTGGATTCCAGGTCGACGAGAAGGCGCAGTCTGAGCTGGATTGCGTCGCTAAGGCAACGGGTGGCCAGTCGCTCGCTGCAGCGAATGCTGCTGAGCTTGCGCAGAACATGGAGTTCCTCACGCTGCGTTCTGTCAACATGTACGAGGCGCGGGGCACCCCGTTCGAGTTCGCCGATGATCCAGACAGTGCCAAGTATCTCGGGGAGGGCACCTACCACACGAAGGTCCTGCCCCGTATGGGTAAGAACGAGGCCGAGGATCGTCCGTTCTACACCAAGCTTTCCGTGCCTGAGGGCTACAACGCGTATGTCACGGTTTTCGCTATCCCAGAGCAGAACGCGGATGGTAAGGTAACTTCGGACATCTTCTCCACGGTCGAGGCTGAAAACCCTGCGCCCAACTGTGAGGGCTACGCGACCACGGTACAGCCGAGCCCACGCACGACGAGCGGCGGCCGTTACACGCCGCCCTATTCCGCCAGCGTGCTGGTGCAAAACGAAAAGCAGCCCGAGGACGAGGAAAATCGTTGTATCAAGATGGACGATTGGGACATCGTGACAACGCTGTACTTCGCTGACACGCTCAGCTCCGACCAGGTCAACCAGGATGTCGAGCTAGACGTTGAGGTCAACGTGCAGTACGTCAAGGCTGGCGCGTTCGCTGGCGACGAAAAGAAGCCGTATGCGTCTCGTGAGCTCCCTGGGGTCACGCAGATTGAGGAGGGCGCACCTGTGGCCGGTGGCGCTACCTTCGACTCCGCGGCAGCCGTGACGCCGGGGGAGACCTATAACGACGCCATCGTTGACGGCGAATATCGCTTCTATAAGTTTGATGTGCCCTACGGCAAGCGTCCGGTCGTGACTGTGCAGGGGCGCAAGACGGTCGCGGAGCACCAGAGCTACGGCTTGCAGTGGGATTTTTATAACCCCACGCGTGGCAGCGTGCTTGCCGGAGAAGATATCTACGTGGGAAGCGAAGAAGAAGTGAATCGCAGCGCCGGCGATTCCGCCGTGCAATGGGCTAACCGTACCGAGTACATCGATGGACCCCTGACGCTCCCCGGCACGTACTATCTCGTCTTCGCAAAGAGCGTGAATGGTAACAAGCACGATCGTACGGCGGGCATAGACCAGGGCTACTCGTTCAAGGTGGAGCTCGACGGTGAGCCGATGGACGGTCCCGAGTTCACGCCCAACTTTGAGCCAGGTGCCGAGCCTTCCGATACCCCCATCAACCTTGCGTCGGCCTCAGAAGACCTCGAAAAGGCCGCTGAGACGACCACGACCGAGGATGCGCCCAAGGAAGGGGACAATGCAGAGCAGCAGTCCGCTGATGTCGCACAGGCCGGTGAGGACTCTGCTGGTGGCAGTAACCTCAAGGGCATGCTCATCGGTGCTGGAGTCGTTCTCCTTATCGCGGTGGGCGCTGCGGGCGGATTCCTGCTCGCTCGTCGCAAATAGTATGTACGTCTAAGTTCTTCACCATGTCACCGTCCTAGAAAGGGGTGGTGACATGGTGATTTGTGTGATTTTAGGGTTGTTGTGTAGAGTAACTACTCGTGCCAGAGAGCACAACAACAATAGAATATGGCCCTGTGGCGCAGTTGGTTAGCGCGCCGCCCTGTCACGGCGGAGGTCGCGGGTTCAAGTCCCGTCAGGGTCGCCGAAGTCATCTGACTTCTGGCCAGATAGCTCAGTCGGTAGAGCACACGCCTGAAAAGTGTGGGGTCGCCAGTTCGATCCTGGCTCTGGCCACAAAATACTCCTCGTTCCGGTTTCCGGAGCGAGGATTTTTTGTTGTGCTGCCTTAAGCCCGGATTTCAGGATAAAGAAGCGGCTACAACTCACAGCATCTAGGGTCTTCGTTGTCCTGAACTGCCGCCGCGCGGCTGGGATGGGGGAGGACCGAGGTCTCGACGGGGAGGCGGGGTTTCGGCATAATGGCGACATGGATATCAACGTTGCACAGCAGACCGACCAGTCCCGCTACGTCATCACCGTCGATGGTGAAGAAGCTGGCTTCGCCGACTACAAGGACTCCGCTCAGGTTCGCGAGTTCGACCACACAGTCGTCCATGACGAATTCCAGGGCAAGGGCCTGTCCAAGCCGCTCATCAAGTTCGCGCTCGATGACACCCGCGCGGCAGGACGCTCCATTATCCCCACCTGCTCGGCCGTGGAGCGCTTCATCAGCAAGAATCCGGAGTACCAGGACCTCGTGGCCTCTTAGAGCCTGAGAAACGAACGAGAGCCCCATGCACTGCATGGGGCTCTTGGCGTGGCCCTACGAGGGGGCATCGGCAAGCTTTAGATGTAGTAGTCCGGGTCGACGAGCTTGATGCGCTCGTTGGGATTGCGTGGGCGGTTCTTCGCCGGGATGCCCGTAGCGATGTGGTCTGGCGGCACGTCTTTGGTGACGACGGCATTGGCGCCTACGGCCGAGCCGGAGCCTACCGTGATGGGGCCGAGGACCTTCGCGCCGGCGCCAATGGTGACGTTATCGCCGATGGTGGGGTGGCGCTTGGTTTGTGTGAGGACCTGGCCACCCAAGGTCACACCGTGGTAGAGCATGACGCCGTCGCCGATCTCCGCGGTCTCGCCGATGACGATGCCCATGCCGTGGTCGATGAAGAAACGGCGGCCGATCGTGGCGCCCGGGTGGATCTCCACGCCGGTGAAGAAGCGGTTGATTTGCGCGAGAATGCGCGCAGGGCCTCTCCAGCCTCGCTTCCACATCCAGTGGCTGATGCGGTGGCTCCAGATGGCGTGGAGGCCGGAATACACGATGGCATTCTCTATGTCGCCGCGCGCGGCGGGGTCATGATCTCGGGCGTTGGCGAGATCCTCGCGGATTCTGGAAAGAATGCTCATGGGCACCCACTCTAATAGGTATGAAAAACCGCCCGCCAAAATGGCGGGCGCTTTTATTTAGCGGTAAATCTTATGCCTCGCGGATGTCCTCGAACAGGACGGTGGAGACGTAGCGCTCACCGAAGTCAGGAGCGACGACGACGATGGTCTTGCCTTCGAACTCCGGGCGGTCAGCCAGCTTCAGAGCGGCGGAGACGTTCGCACCGGTGGAGATGCCGACGAGCAGGCCCTCCTCGGTGGCGAGCTTACGAGCGGTCTCGATGGACTCCTCGTTGGTAGCCGTGAGGATCTCGTCGAGTAGCTTGCGGTCGAGAACCTCCGGGATGAAGTTGGCACCCAGGCCCTGGATCTTGTGCGGGCCAGCCTTGCCCTCGGTGAGCAGCGGGGAGGAAGCCGGCTCGACAGCAGCGAGGTAGAGGTCTGCGTTCTTCTCCTTGAGGAACTTGCCGGCACCGGAGACGGTGCCGCCTGTGCCGACGCCGGCGACGAAAGCGTCAACCTTGCCCTCGGTGTCGTTCCAGATCTCCGGGCCGGTGGTGGCGTAGTGGATAGCCGGGTTGGCCTCGTTGCCGAACTGGCGAGCCAGGATAGCGTTCTCGTTCTGGGCGACGATCTCGTTTGCCTTGTCGACAGCGCCCTGCATGCCAGCGGCGCCCGGGGTGAGGACGAGCTCTGCGCCGTATGCGCGCAGGACAACCTTGCGCTCGTTGGACATGGTCTCCGGCATGGTGAGGATGACCTTGTAGCCCTTGGCTGCACCAGCCAGGGCGAGGGCGATACCTGTGTTACCGGAGGTTGCCTCGACGATGGTGCCGCCCGGCTTGAGGTCGCCGGACTTCTCCGCGGCCTCGACGATGGCCTTACCGATGCGGTCCTTGACGGAGTTAGCCGGGTTGAAGGACTCAACCTTCACGAGAACCTCGGCCTTCTTGCCCTCAACAAGGCGGTTAAGGCGCACCAGCGGCGTGCCGCCGATGGTGTCGAGAATGGAATCAAATACCTGCGCCATGGTGTGTGGCCTCCTAAAATCTGTTGGTCTTTCTTTGCTAGCGCCGATCCTACACTATCGTCCTAGACCGATCGGTTCGCAAATTCTAGACAGATATTTATTCTCTTTGGTGGAATGTTTACGATGCGGAATTAGGGTAGAGGGGTGGGTGTGGTTTACGATTACCCCCGTAAGCCGAAAACCTATCGGATATTTGCCCGCTTCCCTGAGTGGGACTAGGGCACCTTATTGGGTGTCCCCGAGCCTGGAGTAGTTACATGGATACGCCCCGCATCAAAGATGACGAAGAAGCCGTCCGCGCCGCGCTTTCTTCCCTGAAAAACGCCACCGGAATTCCCGTCACCATGTATGGCACGCTGCTGGCGGATAACCGCCTGCAAATTACACAGTGGGTGGGCCTGCGTACTCCGGCTCTCCAGAACCTCATCATTGACGCTGGCGTCGGCGTCGGTGGTCGCGTGGTCTCCACCCGCCGCGCCGTGGGTGTCACGGATTATGCTCGTGCCAACACCATCTCCCACGAGAATGACCGCGCCATGCAGGACGAAGGTCTCCACTCCATCGTGGCTGTCCCCGTCATCGTGCAGCGTGAGATTCGTGGTGTTCTCTACGTTGGCGTGCACTCGCCGGTGCGCCTGGGGGACAAGGTCATCGAAGAAGTAACGATGACTGCTCGCTCCCTCGAGCAGGACCTCGCTGTCAACTCCGCCATGCGCCGCGCCGATGGCGCCAAGGGTGCTGCGGCACGCGGCAACGTCATGAACGGTGCTGAGTGGGAGCAGATTCGTTCCACGCATTCCAAGCTGCGCATGCTGGCTAACCGTGTCGAGGACGATGATTTGCGCCGCGAGCTCGAGATGCTCTGCGACCAGATGGTCTCTCCGGTTCGCGTCAAGCAGTCTACGAAGCTGTCTGCCCGTGAGCTCGACGTGCTTTCTTGTGTGGCGCTGGGCCACACCAACATCGAGGCCGCCGAAGAAATGGGAATCGGTGCCGAGACCGTCAAGTCCTATTTGCGCTCCGTGATGCGCAAGTTGGGCGCACACACGCGTTACGAAGCGGTGAACGCGGCTCGCCGTATTGGCGCCTTGCCGTAAACTGTCCCGTGTGAAAGACATCTTTAACGTAACCGGTGGAGCCCGGCTTGCAGGCACCGTCAAGGTTGATGGCGCCAAGAACAGCGTGCTGAAGCTCATGGGAGCCGCGCTGCTTGCAGAGGGCACCACAACCCTGACCAACTGCCCGGAAATCCTCGACGTGCCTTTGATGAAAAAGGTGCTTGAGGGCCTGGGATGCATCGTGACCATCGACGGCGACCGCGTGGAAATCACCACGCCGGCGGAATTGCGTTCCGATGCCGACTTCGATGCCGTCCGCCAGTTCCGTGCGTCCGTCTGTGTCCTGGGGCCATTGACTGCGCGGTGCGGCCACGCCAAGGTCGCTCTCCCCGGCGGCGATGCCATCGGCTCTCGCCCGCTCGACATGCACCAGTCCGGCTTGGAAAAGCTCGGCGCCGTCACTCGCATTGAACATGGCGCCGTCGTCGCCGAGGCCGAAGCCCTCCGCGGCGCAAAGATCTCCATCGATTTCCCCTCGGTGGGTGCGACCGAGAACATCATTACGGCCGCAGTCCTGGCTTCGGGCGTCACGATCCTCGACAATGCGGCACGCGAGCCCGAGATTGTCGATCTGTGTTCGATGCTGGTTTCCATGGGTGCAAAGATCGAAGGCGCGGGCACGTCGACCATCACCATTGAGGGCGTTCCTTCGCTTCATCCCACCGAGCATGAGGTCATCGGCGACCGTATCGTCGCCGGTACCTGGGGTTACGCCGCAGCCATGACGCGGGGCGACATTACGGTAACCGGCATCGCGCCGCGGCACCTGCACCTGCCGCTGGAGAAGCTCAAGCTCGCCGGCGCGAATGTTGAGACCTACGAGAATGGTTTCCGGGTGCGCATGGACGGCCGCCCGAAGGCCGTCAACTACCAAACGCTGCCGTTCCCGGGATTCCCCACGGACCTTCAGCCCATGGCCATCGGGCTGTCCACCGTGGCAGAGGGGATGACCATGATCACGGAGAACGTTTTCGAGTCACGCTTCCGCTTCGTGGACGAGATGCTCCGTTTGGGTGCGAAGGCGACGGTGGATGGCCACCACGTTGTTATCCGCGGCAAGGAAAAGCTTTCTTCTACGCACGTGTGGTCCTCGGACATTCGTGCCGGCGCCGGTCTCGTGCTCGCCGCCCTGTGCGCGGACGAGGTCTCTACCGTCCACGATGTCTTCCATATCGACCGTGGATACCCGAATTTCGTGGAGAACCTCACCGCTCTCGGTGCCACTATCGAGCGTGCACAGGAAGAAACCTTCTATTAACCACGATTCGGGATCGCCAGGTAGGTGCTGCGAAAGTGCTACTTACCTGGCGATTTGCGCGTTTTCAAAGGCTCGCCTATATTTATCCGAGCTGCCAGCGAGATGGCCGAAAGGTTACGAGCTAGCGGCAATCAAACCGAATCGACATGGATTTGACTTATAAAATTCATTTCGTTAAGTTTGAACAAGTCGCTTGAGAGCAACTCGTTAAGGGTTGT